>MUGE01000038.1:0-8200 GCA_002900545.1 Thermoplasmata archaeon M11B2D
TTTAGTATGCACTTAAAGAGGGATGTCTGTCTCTCTGTATGACCCATGGCAGACCGAGAAGAATCCATACATGGATGAAGTATCACCACTCACATCAGAGGATGACGCGACATAGAAGGACTACTTCTATCCCCCGACACTCGATCCCATCTTTATAAGTGGGGAAGCAACACAGCAGAAAACCATCACCTCCCACCCTGCAAAGTACCCCGATGAGAAAAAAGCGGTACCTGACAATGAAACAACAACACGGAAAAAATCCTGTAGTTACCGGTGTACCTTCTCTTTTACAACCAGGTAAAAACTAAGGGTAAACGTCACCACTGAGACCAAAAGCAACGCCACACCGAGCGGATAGAGCGGACGGCTGACGCCCATAAGGTAGCCTTGCGAGGAGTACACATACTGGGTGAAGTCCTGTGCAAGAAACCCGATGATAACCAGGACCACACTTGACAGAATCAGATACAGACCAAGCCGCTCGTGCTTCATGCGTTCCTCTTATCTTCTGGTCTGTTAAAGAGCTCATTGCATAAAAACATATCAGCACACCCTCAATGGCACAACCCGCAGCAGCAGAGACACACGAAGAGGAAATACGTTTATATAACAAAAACACCATAGATTTCCCAAAAGAGAAAAAAACAGGGGGACTACGTACTCATGAAGAAGACCACCATCAAAATCATGACGCTGTGTAGCATACTATGCTTTCTTGGGGTGACCCTCGCACCACTGCACACAGCGTTGCCTCAACAAACACAAACAGATGAACAACCGATACGTCACTTAGCCTCTGACGTGCTCTTCGATCAAAAGATCTCCATTCTTATGCGACTTGCAGGGTTCCGTTCCCTTTCCACCTGTATCATAAAAAACGACACCATCATCTGGTCCAAGGGATATGGTTTCTACGATGTGCCAGAACAGAAACAGACGACCATAGACACCATCTATGTGCTTGCGTCCATCACCAAGACCATTGTCGGCACCGCGCTGATGCAGCTCTATGAACAAGACCTCTTTGACCTTGATGACGACGTCAACGACTATCTGCCCTTTGAGTTGCGTAACCCCAATTTCCCTGACGACCCTATCACCATCCGGATGCTTCTGTCGCATACCTCCAGTCTGAACACCAACACCCAAATGCAGTACTACTGGTTCAACTTCTCAGGTGACCCTCCCTTTCCGTTCTTCCCAGAGCCGTACCTCAGGGAGTTCCTCCTGCCAGGGGGCCGGTACTATGACCAAAGCGTCTGGAGTACGAAATACCGCCCTGGGGAGCAGGCGATGTACGCGAACGTCGGCTTTGACCTCATCTCCTACCTTGTGGAAATCATTTCAGGAGAACCGTTCCTGCAATACTGCGACATTCATATCTTCACCCCGTTGGAGATGCACAACACGAGTTTCAACCTCTCTAGACTTGCCATCGAATTGGTGGCAATCCCGTATCAGCGGTTCGCGGGGAGGTACTATACTATCAACGAACTCGACGTCCTTTTTGGAAACTACACGCCACCAGAGAAATACTGGAGAGGCAGGTTCTACCCCGCTGGAGGGTTGTATTCGACGGTCTCTGATCTGTCTCATTTCCTTATCATGCATATGAACCAGGGGATGTACAAGGACACCAGGATCCTCGAGGAAGAGACCGTGGCGCTGATGCATGAGATCCAGCCAGGCAACAGCCTTGGGTATGGCCTTGCATGGATGCATACGAAGATCAGCCCGCGTCTGACCGCATCAGGACATGCCGGGGATTTGTACGGCGTGGACACATGGATGCTGTATGAACCCGACAACGATCTTGGAGTCATTTATCTTGCCAACGGAAACCCTGGATACAGCCTTCTGCTGCTTCGCGGATCTATCATCTGGCGGTATATCCTGTATAGCCTGTTCACAAAACAAGGGAATCTTGATGGGGAGACAGCGCAGTGTCGCTTATCCTTTGACCTCGTTCTTAGAAAGCCCCTGATGATGTCTGTAAACCAATGCTGGTAAGGGAACTACATAACAAAAAGCATGATTCGTATTTGTGGTTCGTCTGATTATTTTGGAACACCCACCACGCTTAAGTACAGCACGCTTTCGTCTTTCCCGTCGACACCGATGATGCTGTTGACCTCGTCATCGTACAACGCTGCGACCTGGCAGGACCCAAGACCCAGGCTGACCGTTGCAAGCGCGAGGTTCTGTGCGATATGCCCTGCGTCAAGGTACATGTACCGGTACGCACGCTGCCCGTATTTGCATTTCGAGCGGTTGAACACGGCAGACCAGACGAACACGACCGCGGCAGTGGCACACATCTGCTGGTCTAATGCAGCCTGCGCGATCGCATCCTGATAATCCCCTTTGGTGAGCTGCTCGAGGCGATGATGCCTGATATCGTAATGGTACACGCCGCTGTGCAGATCCTGCACGCGATGGACCACAAGATACGTTTCAATGGGGTACAACGCTCCTGCGGATGGCGCGGTGCGGAAAGACCACCCCTGCTCGGTCCGCTGTATCCCTGTCGATGCCCAGAGCAGGTAGGAGAGCTGCTCAAGAGATAGTGGTTTTGTGGAAAAACTCCTGATACTTTTCCGCATCTTAATGGTCTCATCAAACGTGGTTTTCGAAAGCGACAGTGGCGTATGCAATGCGACATGATCAACATCAGGATACGTCTTATACAGGTCTGGTTGTATCGACCAATCTGGCCCCTCACCAAGGCGCCTGCGAGAGTATTTCGTCTGTTGATGGAAGCTATCTCCTACTTTGTTTTCAGAAACAAGGTCACCTCTGCAATGATGAAACGAAGGTATGTCGGTTTTTAAGAATTTTGTCTGCTGACAAGTTCGGGGGACACAGTGTATCAAACATCGGGAAGAACAGAAGAAGGAAAGCGACGAAATTGGTATAAAACTGCGAACCGTCATCATTAACGATTGTTAATGAACTACTGTTTTGAAAAAGTTGTAGTACCTGTCGATAAATGACACAAAAAAACCAATTTTACCATGAGCCCTATCTGGTGACCTCCTCCAAGAAAACTATATATAGTCAAGGGAAATCTGAATTTATAAAAAATAAGGGGTAAAAACATGAAAAAATACATCGGTGTCGCACTAGCGACCATAGCGTTGATATCAATGGGAAGCGCCTCTGCCGTGCTGCTCCAGATAAGCGAGATAAAGACCAGTCCGTTGACAACAGGGACCCTTGATTGTGGTGGCGGCTGCGGTGGCGGCGGGTGCCATAACAATACGAACATGACAGAAATAACCGGGGTCCTACAGTACAATAACACAGTCTTTAAGATCGGCACAACAACCTTGAATTTCGGATGTTACGACTACCTAAACAGCACAACATCACCCTATGATTTCGATGGCGATGGCGAGATCGAAACGATCTTAAACGAGCTTCTTGGCCTGGTCGGGACCACAATCACCGTGGAAGGATACACCCGATGCCAAAACCGCTTCATCGTGTTCTACATCAACGGAATCGAGTACCGGGATTGCACCGCAATCGAATCTCTCGCATAACCAAAAAATTTTTCCTTTTTTTCTTTAATTCCTCCGTGTGAACATCACATCCATTAAGATAATATCTGTGTGAGTGTTCAAAGCGAAGTCTGCATGGAAAACCAAGGCAACGACACGCAGCAAACCTTAAAAGAATTCAACAAATACAACACATAATCATCTGACGTATGCGTATGAGGATAGATCTCAAAAACAAGGTCCATATTTTTATCATTATTACAGTCAGTGTCATCGCCTTGATGTCTGCGATGTCGGTGATGATCATACTTAACCCCTACCTCCAGGGATCCCCTGTTGAAGACACTGATAAGGACGGTGTCCCTGACGAGCAGGATACCTGCCCCGCGGTCTACAACCCTGATCAAATCGACGAGGACAATGATGGCATCGGTGACGCATGTGACACCTGCACTGATACCGATGGGGATGGATACGGCAACCCAGGGTATCCGGCGAATACCTGCCCTGACGACAACTGCCCACACGTCTCCAATGCAAACCAAAGCGACAAAGACAAAGATGGCATCGGTGACGCGTGTGATAAATGCCCAGACGACCCGAACAACGAGGATTTTGACAATGACGGCATCTGTGGTGCCTCAGACAACTGCCCAGATGCCTATAACCCTGATCAGACAGACTCTGACGACGATGGCATCGGTGATGCATGTGAAAAGCCACCAACAGCTAATTTCACCTACACCCCCCTCTACCCCCTGTACGGCGAGGTGATACAGTTCCAGGATACCACGATAGAGGGCGGAGGACTCCTTTTACAATGGCATTGGACGTTTGGTGATAACACCTCATCAGATGAACGACACCCGAACCATCAATACCTGACCATGGGGGTGTACACAGTGCAGGTAGAGGTGACAGACCAGAACGGAAAGATAGGCACGGCAACAAAACAAGTCGCGGTTGTTGACAACGACCCTCCAGAAGAACCGATGGTTGCAGGCCCACGCATCGGAAAAACAAACGTTGACTACCTGTACACATTCAAAGCAACTGACCCTGATGAAAACCAGATATATTATTCGATAGACTGGGGGGATGGCACCGGCGTACTACGACTTGGACCGTACGATTCTGGCTCTGTAGCAACCGCATCGCACCGATGGCTGACCACGGGAAGATCCATCATCACGGTACGGACACAGGACGAGTACAACGCTCTGAGCGACCAAACATCATGGCAGGTCATCGTACCGCTGAACATCTATACGCTTAACCCGTTCTTCATCCGATTTTTTGAGAACGATCATCAACTATCATTCTTCACGAAATGGTACATGTATGTAGAATAAAGTTTAAATATATACAAATGAACCATATAAAAACAACCCTTGTTTGGATATATGAGGTGAAACAGTATGCCAAAGATATCGATCAGAGTCTCGGATTACACCTATTGGAGATTGCTTGGTTCAGGGGACAACGTCTCCAGTATCGTACAGAAAGCACTCAAAGAATACTGGAAAGAAAACCAACCACAGAAAAAAATAACAACCACCACGATGATTCGTTCAGACGAATAAGCGAAAGCCAAGTGGCTCTCCCATCACTCTTTTTTTTCAAATAAGACAAAACGCCCTCAAGCGAAAGAGTTTTATGATACATTCTCGTTAGCGTATTTAGCACTATTTGTACTCTAACACTAAAATAAGGAGTGATGGTAAGGAGAGAATTCAAAATGAGAAGGAAACATATCCAGAACAAGATGACAACACGCACATCGATGATCCCTACTGTTTTCCTCCCCATGGGAATCACAGCCTTCTGCTCCCTTTTTCCCAATCGAAAGATAAAAAAACATCAGGATAAAAATGAAAAACAAAGAAAAAAATTTAAGGAAGAGCGAGACGAACAGTACAACGAAATAGTAAAAGAAATCGACACCAATCACAACAAGTTTAAGAAACCTTTTTCGTCCAATCTAACGCTCATCGATGAAAAAACAGGATTCGGATGGAAAGGACTTGGCTCACGACTGATCCTTATAGATAATGAACGCAAAGAATACGTCTATCAGGCGATTGAACCGCAATTGAACGAAAAACAAGAACAACAGAAAAATAAATTGATCTTCCTCTTTAAAAAATATGCTGACATCGATGTGTACGAAGGGGGCATCGATGAAAAACGGAAAATCCTTGGACAAGCATTAGAGAAACTTATCCATGATAAACAATTAAAAATCGACGGTGCTGAGAAAGACGTTATTTTCTATTATATCTTCCGTGAGTTCGTTGGATACGGACGAATCGATATCTTAATGAACGACTCAGACATCGAAGACATCTCCTGTGATGGACATGCAATCCCAATTTTTGTTGTTCATAAAAAGTATGAATCCATCAAAACCAATATCATCTACCAAGATGCAGACGAACTAGATTCGTTTGTCATAAAGTTATCACAGATGTGCGGAAAGCAGATCTCCGTGTTCGAACCAATCGTCGATGGAAAACTCTCAGATGGATCGCGTCTGCAGACGACGCTTGGCCGGACAATCACGATGCGGTCAACCTTCACCATCAGGAGATTCCGCGAAGACCCTCTCACCCCAATCGACCTTCTCAACAATAACACCATGTCCATTGACCTTGCAGCATATTTCTGGCTCACCATAGAGAAAGGCTGTAACATTTTATTCTGTGGAGGGACTGCCTCAGGGAAGACGACCATGCTTAACGCTCTTTCACTGTTCGTGCCATCGTCTTACAAGATCGTCTCCATCGAGGATACACGAGAGATAAACTTACCCCATGAGAATTGGATCGCAGGGACGACACGATCAGGATTTACCTCAACAGAGGCGCTAAAAACGAGTCGAGACATCGACATGTTCGACCTCATCAGGGTCGCCTTGCGGCAACGACCACGCGTCATCATCGTCGGAGAGGTCAGAGGTAAAGAAGCCTACACGCTCTTCCAAGCCATGACGACAGGGCATCTTTCCTATTCCACGGTCCATGCAAGTGATATGCACACGTTAATCCAACGTCTGGAGAACCCGCCGATCTCGTTGCCCCGCGCCTTACTCACATCCCTTGACATGATCGTATTTCTAAATTCCGTCGTCGTGAAAGGAAACCCTGTGCGACGAATCACAAATGTCACAGAAATCATAGAACTGGATGCCGGGACAAATCGCCTTGTTACGATGTCTCCCTTCGAATGGATCGGAGAAAACGATGATAAATTCCAGAATAACGGCGCCAGCAGACTTCTCTACAAGGTCAGGCTTGAGAACGGATGGAGCGAAAACGAACTGCAGCAAGAACTTCAGAACCGCATACAAGTCCTCGAATGGATGAGAAAGAACAACCTGCGGTCATACACTGATGTTGGAAGGATTGTTGCAACCTACATGAAAGACCCATCATTAATAATGGAGAAAATACAAAAGGTCATAGAATGAAATCCGCGTCCTATTCAGGAATCTCACAACGACTATTCAAAAAAACAGTTTCAAACATCCCTGATGAGATCCAAATAGAACGAAATCTTGAATTGGAGAAAGCAGGGATTTTACTCGACTATACACAGTATTTCGCGGTAACGCTCTTTACACTTATCCTTGGCGCTATCTTCACATTACTGCTCACCGTGATATTCTATTATCTGTTTCCTTCGATGTATTCGCTGCTGCTCATCCTTATCCTCCCTGGGCTTGTCGAAACCTGCATTGGTCTTTTCTTTTTGTATTTCCCAGGATATCGAGTTAAAAGAAGGGCGTATAACATCGACCTTTTTTTACCATACGCCATTAACTTCATTAACTCCATGGCGGTCGCAGGTATCTCCCCATCGGAGATATTCACGACGTTAGCGACCATAGACTTGTATGGTGATTTGCAAAAGGAAGCAAAGAAGATCGCAAAAGAGATCAGCATCATGAATGTTGATAGCATCACGGCGTTAAAACATGCTATCGAGATTTCCCCCTCAATAAAATTCCAGGAATTCCTCCAGGGGATCATTGGCACGATCCAATCCGGCAGCGAGCTGCATCTCTATCTGCAGAACTCTGTCGATAAACTCATGGAGGAGGACTATGTCCAGAGAAACAAAGACCTTGACTTGCTTGGGGTTATCGCAGAGATATTTGTTACCTGTGCGATCGCCTTCCCTATCTTTCTTGTCATTATCCTTACGGTCTTTGGTTTTTTCGGCAGTTCCTCAGTTAGTTCGATTTTAATCTTAAACCTTTTTTCACTGTTTATGATGCCGATTATCTATGCTGGGTTTTATTTCTTGATCCGGTCAACTAGCCTGGAGGACCTCAACAGGATCTATTCGAAAAACAATCTCACCTTCAGACAATATTTAAAGGAAAACGAAACACCTCTGATGATCGTGCTACTGTCGTTTTTGATCATTATCATCTCGTATTCTGGTCTTCACTTAATGGATTATCTCGGGTACATCCAGTTTAGCATGTACCCACAGCTCGACTTCGTTTTCATCGCTATCTTAATCCTCATAGGCCCCATCGGCATCTACAATTACTTCCAAGGAAACAAAAAGAAGCAGATTCAATACCGGCTACCTAATTTTCTCACTGAAGTAAGCGATGGACTTTCCACAGGAGCAACTATTTTTGATTCGATAAAAGTCGCCTCAAAATCACACTATGGGCCGCTCTC
>MUGE01000039.1:0-8067 GCA_002900545.1 Thermoplasmata archaeon M11B2D
CGATGCTGCGTCCACGGATCAGGTTTTTCAGGACTGCTTTTCGGTAGACCATTGCAGCGGTTTCTCGTACGGTCCTTGGCAGTCCCATACCAGAGGCCATACGGTCGAGTTCTGAGAGCGCGAACGCTAAGTTTCGTTCGGTTGCGTCACTGATTCGTATCCGTCGTTGCCATTTTCGTAGGCGGTAGAGCTGGGCTCTGTTTCTGGTAGGAATGGATTTCCCATAGGAGTCCCTGTTTTTCCAGCCGATCATGGTACTGAGACCTTTGTCGTGGATGGTATACGTCATTGGTGCACCGACACGTGCCCGTTTTTCTCTTTGGTCACTATCGAACGCTCTCCACTCTGGACCATGGTCGATGAAATCTCTGTCAATGACAAGACCGCAGTCTGCGCAGACAAGCTCCGCGCGTGCGTAGTCTTTACTTAAATGTGTGCTGTTGCATTCAGGGCATTGAATGATCTCCTCAATGCTCTGTCTTTTTTCTTTTTTCTTTTTGGATTGCATTTGAACCATGTACCTGCGCCCCCGTAAATTTTTTATACTTTTCGATATGCTTTTAAGGGGAATAATATAACTTATATATATAGTTTTCTATTCAATATTTTTGATGGAATGCCCCTATAATCATATATACGATAAGAAGAAACTCATAAAATCAACAAACATAATGTTCTTATAGATATCGATGACGGAAATTATTTAAGATTTATTACAAAGTAGGCTTTGCACGTTTATTCATGTCCTGCAAAATACAAAATCGCAAAATCCACCAGATGACATGAGTTCTGTCTTGCACAATGCGAAGATTTTCTGCGTATGTGTTACCCTATGTTTTTCTTTGTGTGCATCCGTTCCGATGTTGCCTCTATGACATCCATTCTATTGGTTGTGAATTTTCATTAATTATCCGACCATCGAACTTTTAAGAAGATTCACCAGCGCTGTACTGCGTCAAAACCCAAACGTACAGAAAATATTATGTATCAGATATCAACTCCCACAACAAGAAAAGAGCAAAGACCATATGCATAAACTCTGGCAACACCTCTTTAATGAAGACACCGGGCTTGGAATTGCACTTACCACACTCTTCTACAATTCATCCTATCAAAACACCTACAAATTCATCAAGCACTCGGAGCGGTGGACCTCTGAACAGATACAGAGACATCAATGGGAGCAACTCATCTCCCTTGTTGCACATGCATACGACCACGTGCCATACTACCGAACCCTGTTCAAAACACAGGGGATTACACCACATGACATCCGATCACTTCAGGACTTTCAACAATTACCGATTCTTAGCAAAGAAACCATACAGGAACATGCAAACGAATTCAATGCAATAAATTATCCGTCGTACGCCTTCGAGGAGACTAACACGGGCGGCTCAACAGGGTTTGCTCTCAGGTTCTCTGTTGAAAAAGGGGTTTGGTTTGCAAAACATCTCGCCTATCTCAAGATACTCCTTGAACGGGCTGGATGCGATGTCATGGATACGTCTGTTCAACTCATCGGCAGGGAAAAACCCTGGGAGTACCGTCCGTTCTCACGAACATTGGTCCTTTCCTCGTACAAAATGACAGACCAGAACCTGCCCAGATATATTAGAAAAATCAGACGCGTACGCCCACACTATTTCATTGGGTATCCTTCTGCGATGACGATGCTTGCATCATCCATGGAACACGACACGAGGGGATTGACGCGGGTGAAAGCGATTTTTTGCTTCGGAGAGACCATCTATGACTGGCAACGAGAATTTCTCGAAAATTTCTTCCACTGTAGGGTACATGGTCAATATGGACATCGGGAGCAATGTGTCTTTGCGGGAACATGTGAAAAAAGCGATACCTACCACGTCTTCCCAGACTACGGGTTTGTCGAGCTGATTGACAGAAACGGCCATCCCATCACAGAAGGGGGAAAAACTGGGGAAATCGTCGCTACTGGTTTTCATACAGGGATATTCCCGTTTATCAGGTACAAGACCGGGGACATCGCATCCTGGTCAACGTACCCGTGTGAATGCGGGAGGAACTATCCGATTCTGAAGACAATCGAAGGGAGAGTGCAGGATTTCATGGTCTCAAAAACCAGTCGGCTAGTGCCTTTGATGGGAGTGCTGCAGCTTATTTCAAGATCATCTGCGCATATGAAAGAGTATCAACTGTATCAGGAGAGGGAAGGAGAACTTATCCTGCATATTGTAAAAAATCAAGGGTTCTCTGAGGATGATGCCTGGCAGATAAAACACAATATCCATACACGATTAGGGGATGAGTTTTCAGTCTCGCTTTCCTATTTGGAGTACATTCCTCGGACCAGCCGGGGGAAATACCAGTTTTTCGTACAAAAGCTACCGGTGAGATACATCCTGTCGTGTTGAAAAAAAAAAGAACGAGAGAGGAGCAAGGAAGCCGGTTGCTTGTCAAGGTCACCCTTACCAATGAATTCTTGGGTTGAAATAGGTAAGGTCAATGGAGCTCCAGTCGTCAAAATCGTTTTTCCCACGAGACCCGTCTGAATAGTCGATCAGATCCGTATAGATGTACCGATAGTTCATGACGCTTTTGTATGGTCCGTACAGCCAGTAGCCGATTTGCCAGGGCCACACTGCATCAAAATTATCAACACCAGGATTATGGATGCTCAGCGAATGACCAGTCTCATGCATAATAGCTCCTGCATAGATGATAGCACGCTGTTTTTCACTATTAAATGTCTTTCTTATGAGACTATCGATTAAGGGAATGTTTTTTACTCGGGAATCGTGATACTTGGAGGAGAGAAGGAAACAATCAACCGCGGATACCCCGTCGATTCTTGAAGAAAACGTAAAACCCTCTGCCCATGTCCAATTATACGCAACAATTCCCCAGTGGAAGACGCCCCTACGCCAGTTATTTGCATCGTTATGCATGAAATAGTTCCAATACCAAAGAGAAAGCTCTTGTTCTGTGTAGGATTCCTTAAAGGGAATTATCTCTCCTCCGCCAAGGCGACCGTCATCGACATGCCAGAAGATATTGTGTTTCGCATGTGAATCTCGTATAAGGTCAAACGACTCAACTGGTACAAAACTTCCTTCCCCGTTCGGACCTTTGTCCATCTGATCAATTTCAAGGAAAATATCTTTTCGAAACGGGTCAGATCCCCACTGCCATGTTTTGTACTCTTCTATATTATTCAATCCATCGTCATCTTCGTCAATTATAGAATGGTTCTCCCACGTGAAAGGATCATATTCCATATAGTACCCTGAATTATGACCCCATTCAAAATAGGTAAGTCCAAACGTATATTCCCATTCGATGGGAATACCATCGTTATCTGCATCTTCACCACGATTATCTATAAGAGGGCTTGTGTTGTATATGTTCGTCTCAAGCCAGTAGGGAAATCCATCTCCATCAAAATCGTTTTGTGTGATATTAAACAACAGTTCACAGTCTCGATCACGTTGATAGATGCTATTGTCATCACATCCGTTTAACCGCCCATATCCGCTTAAATCCCCTAGATCATCATCACCCCACCATACACCGGCTGCGATGCTATATCGTAGTTCAGCTGTATATTGTAGGGTGAAATCCATATCGTAATTCGGACTGATATCGCAAATACGGTCAGTTGTTACATCCTTGTCCCAGAGAACAATCGTTATATCAACGAACTCGTTGTCTTTAGGAACTTCACAGGAGGCAGACCAATTCGGGTTTTTCACATACACCATATTTTGCCATACGTCACTGACAAACTCGTTATCATTAATCATGACCTGCACAAAAAAATCAGGGTCTGATAGCAAGTCGATTGTGTCCAATGCCCGGATTTCTTGAATGGTTACAGTGACTGTGATATTGTCGACCAGCGGATCGAAATCATTTACAGAAGGTGTGAACAACAAAACCGGATTTATTGGTTGAAGTAGTGCTGATACTGGCATAATCAACGACGTAAGAACGCCAAGCGTACATAGGATTTTTAGGATCTTTTTACTCATATTATTCCCCTTATTGTATGTTTTTTATAGTTCTCTATAAAGTGCCCGGCATATATAAATGTTTGTTGTTTTATACAAGTAAATAGAGTTGATTTTTTTATAAAAATTTAAAAAGAACAGGACATTACCATCTACCATATACCATGTAGATGGGGGATACCCTATGAAACTGCTTATACCACCAGAACCGCTAATATTAAAAAAACAAACCAGTGAACAAAAAGGAAGAGAATGGGACATTGATTCTCTAAGCCTGTGGTTCGGCAACAGGCTTCCAACGTATCTCTGGAACGATGCAGGATGGTCAAAACCCTTAAAAGCAGAAGGATATAACTGGCAAAGCTTCCTTAAGATACTTTCTCTTCATAAAAAAGAGATGATCCGCTGGTCCCGTAACGCACTTACCTGGAAAGACTTTCTATTAAAACTTCAAGACACTATCAAAGACCCGGTGTTTAAAACCGTTCTTCTTGGAAAAGACAAACGACAGGTGATCATCGATGGATAAACCTGCAGATGGATATCCTATCGTTCTAACCGCATCCCGTGCCGAGGCAAATGAATACGATGACAATCCGTTTGCTGCGTTCATTTGTACATTTCCAAAGAAGCTCTCCGGGTTTGCCTTACGAGAGCACTTAGAGGACCTCCCAAGCAACGACGACGGAACCGCACAACGAACCATCTACGGCCTTCGGAAAGTCGAAGCATTGCTACGCGAGGAATTCGGGGATGAAGAGGTGGTTGTTGCGCATTACGACCAGTTGCACAAATTCATCGGGAAAAACACCAAGATCGTGGGCATCTCATCCATGGACCCCATGGGCCTTGCGTATGTCTCCACTACCTACAATTCCCTTATAGGCTTTGGCGGGGAAGCGTTAAACGCAGCTGAATTCGAAAAACTCATCACCCATCCGTCCATCCAACAGTATAAACCAAAACTCATCGTCGGAGGAGCAGGCTCCTGGCAGATAAACGAAGCAGGGATGCAAAACAAATGGGGGATTGACGTACTCTTCCAAGGAGAAGGAGAGGAAGACCTCATAAGCGTATTTAAGAAGATGATGAACGACGAACCAGTGCCACCGTATTTTATCGCGCAGAAACCAAACAGAAAGAAAATCCCGCCGATCGCCCACGCAGCGTGTTACGGCATGGTGGAAATCACCCGCGGATGTGGACGAGGCTGTCAGTTCTGCAGTCCGACAAATCGTACCAAATACTCTTTTCCCCTCGAATACATTATGAAAGAGGTACAAACCAACATCGCGGGGGGATCACAGACGATTTTCACGGTCACCGAGGACATCTTTCTGTATAAATCAAAGCCAGGTTTCATCCCTAATAGGGAGGAGATCGTAAAACTGTATAAGACCATCGCATCGTACCCTGGCGTTGACTATATTTTATTGTCACATGCGTCCCTTGCCCCTGTCATCTATGACAAAAAACTCTTAGAAGAGCTCTCACCCATCCTGCTTGAGAAGACACGCTGGACCCCGGAGTTGCATAAATCCTATCCAAAGCGTTTCGTCTCCGTCGAGGTCGGGATTGAAACAGGCAGTGTTCGGCTGATGAAGAAATACATGAAGGGAAAGGCTCTTCCCTACAGTGTTGACACCTGGCCAGAATTGGTCGTGCAAGGGGTGGGAATCATGAACGACTATGACTGGTGGCCGTTATGCACCATTATGACCGGGCAACCTGATGAAACCGAAGAGGACGTTCGTGCAACCCTTGACCTCATCGATGATCTGCGGAATCAGAACGCGAAAATGTTCTACACACCTGTCCTGTTCATCCCCTTAAAAGAAGCGATATTGGGGAACCAACGGCGGACGACCCTTAAGACCCTTTCTGAGCTGCAATGGGAGGTGATTTCCCGATGCTGGCGTAACAACATCGATTTCTGGTCGCCAGACAAGAAATGGATTTTAAATCCGGTGTTCTTCTTCTCGCATTGGTTCTACGCGCGATGGAAACATGGGAAAAAGGCAACCATCCCGATGATGCATCTTGCTGGATTTCCCATCGCTCAAAAAACCAATAAACTCTGCACCCCCCAGTACTGTAAAGATGATCGTTCTCCCCGAAACGGTCGACAAGGGTCCCTTTAAGAAGGACAGCCAAAGAAGCGTCAGTTAGCTTTTTAAAAACGTAAGGTACGCGAGATACGATGAAAACAGGTCGGCCTTGCTGGTGATCTCATAGGGTGCGTGCATAGAAAGCACAGGAGCACCGAGATCGACAACATCCATGCCTAACCGTGCGAAATATTTTGCCACCGTACCCCCACCTCCTTTGTCGACCTTTCCAAGCTCCCCGGTTTGCCACGGGACATGCGCCTTGTCAAGCATGGCTCTGATTTCAGCAACGTATTCTGCTGATGCGTCGTTGGCCATATATTTCCCGCCATGTCCTGTAAACTTTGACATCACCACACCATTTCCTAACGATGATGCGTTTTTCAGTTCAAAGACATCGGTGTAATTGGGAGTGACCGCTGACTGAACATCTGCGGAGATTACCTTAGATTTGAGCAAAACACCATCGATGTCGACGTTTGCATCGAGCTGTCTGATAAGAGACCGCAGGAACGTTGTGGTTTGTGCTGACACGTTTCCTTCACTGCCGATTTCTTCTTTATCCACAAAGAGAGCTATGATGGTATGGTCCGGGTTTTTCAAATCCAACGTCGCCTGTAGCATGGCATAGGCACAGATACGGTCATCCTGTCCGTATCCACCGATAAGTGACCGGTCAAACCCGACATCACGTGCTTTAAACGCTGGAACTGCCTCAAGCTCTGCGGAGATAAAATCATGCTCTGTGATGGCGTACTCCGTGTAGAGTTTTTCGAGAATTGTTGCTTTAATTTTTTCTTTGAACTCACCTTTCGCAGGAATACTTCCGATCACGATATCAAGGCTTTCTGCGTTTATCGCTTCATCGATTTTTTTATTGTCTTGGATATCACGGGAAAGATGCGGGAGGAGATCCGGTACAGAGAACACCGGGTCTTTCTCATCTTCCCCCAGCCTAAATGTGATCTTTGTGCCGTCTTTTTTCACGACAACGCCATGCAATGCCAAGGGGATGACGACCCAATGGAATTTCTTTATGCCCCCGTAGTAATGTGTTTCGAACAATGCCAAATGACTTTCTGAATCCTGATAGAGAGGCACTTGTTTTAAATCAAGGCGGGGTGAGTCGATATGCGAGATGATGATCCGCAGCCCCTCCCGTACAGGTTTTTTCCCCGGTATCACTATAGCGGCTAACTTTTCTTGGTTTGCTATTACTTCCTTGTGTTTCTTTTTCGCAGCATTGATGATGAAACGGATTGCTTCTCGCTCTGTTTTTGCTTCATTAAGAAATGTTTTGTATGATTCTGCAAACGAAAAGGCATGGCTGATTTGCGTTTTGGAAAAAAGCTCCCAGGCAGACTTTTTCATATATGCGTATTTGCTTTTGCCATCTTTCATGGTATAGACCCCTGGCTGTGAGAGTCATCATATAAGAACATAAAAAGATAACCCAAATAAACGAAGAAAGAAAAAAAGGAAACGAGAGGGTATGTGTTATCGTCGTATGATCCAAACGATGATAAGAACCCCAACCACGATGATAATTACCAAAACCGCCAGGAAAAGAATCATCTGGTCGGATAAAGGTCCACTGGACCCGCCGCCCTCTGTGGAGATCATTATCTTCCCTGTGTCACTTGCAGAATCCCCTGCTTGATCCGTGACGGTGAACGTATAGGTATACTCACCAGGGGTTGCATACACATGTGTTGGATTTAATTGTGTTGACGTGCCTTGGTCTCCGAAATCCCAGTGGTATTGATAGGGGGGTTGCCCGGTCAGAGGTTGAATGCTTCCGTTAAATTGAATAGTCTCCCCTACAGAGCCAATGTTTGGTGCGTACACATCGATGATTTCAAGGGGAGGGTTGGGAGCGATATCTGAGAGGTAGACAAAGTCGTCGAAGCCTTCCTCTTCTAACGCGGTGAAATCCACTTTTATAAATGTCGTAGTTACGATGAGTT
>MUGE01000040.1:0-7978 GCA_002900545.1 Thermoplasmata archaeon M11B2D
GTCGAAGTCTTCTTGTTTTAGGATTCCATCCTCGGTTTCGTATTTAAGAGAGAGGTTTCTTGTTTTTTTATCCTCTTCAACTGAGGAGATCCGACAGCGGATGAAGCGAACACCGTATTCTTTTTCTGCCCGGTTGTAGTATGACTCAAAGCCTTTGCCATAGGTGCGCATGTCCATATAAAAGATGGTCGGTTGGATATCTGGTGCGTGTTCTTTTGCAATCACTGCTTCTTTGATTGCGTAGGTGCAGCATACCGATGAACAATAATTCTTCCCACACGCGTTATCTCGCGAACCAACACATTGTATCCAAGCTATCTTTCGTGGTTCTTTCTGATCAGATGGCCGGACCACATGACCAGCGTATGGTCCAGAGGCTGACAGTACTCGTTCAAATTCGATACTCGTAAGAACATTTGGAAAACGACCATAACCATATTCCTGTTTTATGTCAGGCTTGAATTCATCAAAACCCGGAGAAAGAATAATCGATCCAACATCCAAGCGTATCATTTCGTCCTTCATGGTATGATTTATCGCTTCTGGTTCACAAATCTGAAGGCATTGAAAGCATTCGCAGCATCCTGCACAATTGATACATCTCTTTGCTTCTCGCAGGATTTGTTCTCTGGAAAATCCTTGATTAACTTCTGTAAAGGATTTGATTCGTTCCTCTGGGTAAAGAACCAAGGGGTGTTCTCGTGGTGTATGGATACAAGAGGTTTCTGGTGGGATGTTTCCTTTTTGTTGTGGTTGTTTCTCCCTGTTTTTTTTCAGATCCTCATTGTTAAGGTACCGATCAATGGATATTGCTGCCTCGTGTCCCGCTGCGATTGCTTCCACTGCTGAGGCTGGTCCAGTCACTGCATCACCACCAGCGAATACTCCATCCTGCGAGGTCTGCAGGCTTACAGAATCGACTTGAATAAATCCGTTTGGTGTGAGATTGATAGCGTCGTCTTCCATGAGTTTGGTGTCAAGCTCCTGACCGATAGCAAAAATCGTATAATCACAGGGGATGTTAAACTCTGAATTGGGTATTGGTTGTGGTCGCCGCCTTCCTGAGGCATCAGGTTCCGCAAGTTCCATTCGTATGCACTCAAGACAGATTTCTTTTTCTTTTTTTTGCAGTTTTGTCGGTGCGGTGAGGAAGGTAAATTCGATTCCCTCTTCTTGTGCATGATGGATTTCTTCTTCATCAGCTGGCATTTCTTTACGAGTTCGTCGGTAGACAATGGTGACATTTCCGCCAAGTCTGCGTGCGGTGCGTGCGGAGTCCATGGCAACGTTTCCACCCCCGATGATAAGGATTTTTTTTCTCTTGAAATACTCTGGTGCTATCATGTTTCGATTCAGCTGCTTGAGGTATTCGACTCCTTCAAGGACGCAGGTGTCAGTACCGGGACAGCATTCAATACCTGAGGGGCGGCTTTTATGAGCACCGATGGCAAGAAAAATGGCCTTGTAACCTTGTTTTTTCAAATCAGCTATGCTATAGTCTCTGCCGAGTTTTTGATTGTTTTTAATCTCTATATGTGTATCCTGGATAAGAAGATCGATTTCGTTGTGAAGATCTTGTTTTGGGAGGCGATAATCTGGTACTCCATAGTGGAGCATTCCGCCTAAGTGTTTTTCTGCTTCGAAAATGGTGGGTTGGTACCCGAATTTTACCAGGTCGTACGCAGCTGTCAAACCTGCTGGGCCAGCTCCTATTATCGCTACTTTTTGATTGTTCCCCCGTTTTTTTGATGGTTTTTTCTCGAGTCGTTCTTCATTGATACCTTTTTGATAGTCTCGAAGTTTTTCCGGATGTTGATAGATATAATCTGCGATGTATCGTCTGATAAGGCAGATAGAGATGGGTTCATCAATATCTTTCCTGTTACATTCATTCTCACAGGGATGATAACAGATTCGACCAAGTGATCCGGGGAGTGGTATGGTTTCTTTGATGAGTTCGTATGCCTCTGCGTACTTTTCTTGAGCGGCAAGAGCGATGAATGCATGTGCGTTAAGTCCAGCAGGGCATGCGATACGACAGGGAGAAACCCCTTGTTTGTCTATCGTATAGGCACTTGGATTGGCTTGAGGAAACACCTGATAGATTGCATGCCGAGCACTTAATTTCTCTTCGAACTCATTTGGTCTTATGACCGGGCAGACGTCACGGCAATCCCCGCAACCTTTGCATTTCTCAATATCTACGTATCTTGCATGTTTGCGTACAGTAACTGTGAAATGCCCCGCCTGTCCAGCGACCTGCTCGACATTCGAACATGTGAAGATTTCTATATTCGGGTGTCGTCCTGCTTCAACAAGCTTTGGGGAGAGAATGCACATAGAGCAATCATTGGTGGGAAACGTCTTGTCCAGCTGCGCCATGACGCCCCCAATACTTGGTTTCTTCTCAACAAGGTATACTTTATACCCAGCATTTGCCAAATCAAGGGCACTTTGGATACCAGCAACACCGCCTCCAACGACAAGAACCTGAGAGACAACCTCTGATGGTTTTTCCATAAGGTCTTTGTCCTTTGAATGTCGCTTGGTCTTATTCATCGTTCTCCCTTGATACCTTGTAGTTGTTCATAGGAAAACACAGGTCCATCTTTGCAGACATATAACGGTCCAACATTGCATCGACCGCATTTCCCGATACCGCATTTCATCCTCATTTCCAGTGTTGTAAAGATTTGTTTCCCAGAAAAACCAAGACCGATGAGATTATCGATAACATGTTTGATCATCTCAGGGGGACCACAGGTAATTGCGATACTATCTTTTGCTGATGGTTGTATCCTTAGTACATTTTGAGGAACAAATCCTGTAAACCCCTTCCATCCGTTTTCTTGCTTGTCAACCGAAAGAAAAACGTTGATGTCATCGAGTTGCTCTAGGTGAACAAACTCATTTTTATAACAGAGGTCCTTTGAGCTTCGAGCCCCATAAAAAATTTGAATGCCTCCATACCTTTTCCGATTATCAAGGACGTATTGGATAACCGAACGAAGGGGTGCCTGACCGATACCCCCTCCTATAAACACAAGATTTTTTCCAGACCATGCATCAACAGGGAAATTGTTGCCGTAGGGGCCACGGATCCATACCTGATCACCTGATGTACAATTGTGTAATGCAGTGGTGACTTTGCCATGTCTCATGACACTTATTTCAAGGGACTCTTTCTTTGTTGGGGAAGATGCAATGGCAAACATACATTCCCCAACGCCAAGAAGACCAACCATAACACATTGACCGGGTTTAAAGATAAACTGCTCTTTGTCTTTCTGTTGTGTAAACGACAGACGGAACGTTTTAATCGCTCGGTCTCCACCGACTTCTTCAAGGATATGCTCAATGGTTGCAGCCACCGGTAGGTATGGATTTTTTATTGTGTCACCTCCCGTGCATGTGCAATAATTTCAACGATGTCAATGTGAACAGGGCACATATCGATACATCGTCCACATCCAACACATCCAAGAACCTGATTGTTTTTAGGAAGATAATTGAATTTGTGGTAGATGCGATTTCGTATTCGATTCATTTGCATTGCTCGTGGGTTGTACCCTGATGCCTGACAGGAGTATTCCTGGTACATACAGGAATCCCAGATGCGAACACGTGCTCCTTTATTTTGTGCAGTTTCATCTTGAATGTCGAAACAATAGCAGGTTGGACAAAGAAACGTACAAATCCCACATCCGATACATCGTTCTGCAATTGTCTCCCAGTATGATGAATCAAATATGGTATCAAGAATCGTTTCAGTGTTTTGTACAGAAATCTGTCGCTTGATATTTTTTTGTGCACGGTTGCATACTTCGTTCTTTTTTTCCAAATCCTGCTTGGAAGCGGGTGTGCATCCATTGAAACCTTTGAGCAGCTCCTCTCCTCTTTCAGTCAGAATTTCTGTGTAATACGCGTCTGTAAGCTCGGTCATCAGAACATCAAATCCTGTTGGATCATCGGGATTTCCGCCGACACTTGAACAAAAACAATTCTGTGGAGGGGCACTGCAGGTTAAACCAACAGAGATCATTGTTCTTCTTTTTGAGGCATAATAGGGATCTTCGCAATCACGGAGGAACACAGTATCAAACACGTGGAAACTTTTCACATCGCAGGGTCGAATACCAAAGAGAACCACGGGTTTTTTAGGGAATGGTGGTACCTCAACAGTCATGTCTTTTTCTTTGCAAAATCGCATGAGCGTCTCTGTTTGAGGAAATACAATCTTCTTTGGTGGTATGCACACTTTTTGAAAATCAAGGGTGATTTGCTGTGGAGAATTTATTTGTCTGTAAAGAACTATGTTTTCTTCTCGTACCGGCCCCCAGAGGACATACTTCCGTAAAAGATGTTTGATCAAATCAGGTATCGCTTGTTTTTGTAGGATATATGCTTTCGTTTCTTGACTTAGCAAATGCAATCCTCCGGGTCGTCTGGTTTATAGATGGCCAGCAGTGATGTTTCGTCAACGGAAAGACCTGGTGTATACTCAAACAACTCTTTTATCTCTTTGAGGATTTTCCTGTTCAGTAACATTAATGGAATGTCCATCGGGCAGACACGTTCACATTCCCCACATCCTGTACAACGGCCAGCAACATGAAACGCTCTTGTCAGATGCCATACTGTATTTTCTGAAAGAGTCACTGACCGTCGAAGCCATTGTGGATCGAGTTGCTCCGCAGAGCATTGCGTACAATAACAAACAGGGCAGATGTTTCGACATGCATAGCAGCGGATACAACGATTGAACTGCATCTCCCAGAATTTCCATTTATCTGATAATGATTTTTCTTCAAATTCCCTTACATCAGAATAGCTGTCAGATCCATACGACTGTTTTTTTTCACCGAGGAGAACATCAGAGATTAACGGAGTTGGGTGTTCACAATGCAAACATTTCTCTAAAACAATCTCCTTTTTTGGGATTTGATGATGCTTCCCGTCGGTCATGAAGACAAAATCATCGTCTTTCTCAGTGACCCCTTGGGGATTGCCAATAGTCGGATATTTTTTTAGTAACTTCTTTTGATCAATGACCCCACCGCAGGAAACCCCGATAATAACAAGATTCTCCCGTACTATCCTTTTTTCTGTAATTAATTGAATGACCGAACGGCAGTCACATCCTTTCACAACAATACCAATTTTTCCGCTTCCCGTATAGTTTTTCAGATACATCGCAAGATTATGTACACAAAACGGAGAAAAAATAAGATGTGCTACATCCTGCTTTTTTTTTGCGAAAAAAGGAATCCCCTGGAATCCACATGGATCAGTTGAATATCCTATGACATACTGAACATTGGTTGTATCAAAGATCCTTTCGACTTCCCGCTGCAGTTCCGTTTCTCCTACCATTTATTACTCCTTTTGATTTGGTTCATGGGACCGAGCTTTCGGATCTCCTCAGTTGCTTTTTTCATTACCTCTGCAAATTTTCCTGCTTCAGAGGCAGACACCCAGGTCATTTGAACACGACGGGGATCTATCCCGACATATTCTAAGAGTAACTTAAGCAGAGTAATACGACGTCTTGTCAGATAATTCCCCTGAGTATAGTGACATTCCCCCGGATGGCATCCCCCGATGATGACACCATCAATACCATGCTGCAAAGCATTTAACACAAAGGATGGGTTCACCCGACCGGAGCACATCACTCGAATGATTCGTACGTTCGGTGGATACTGTAATCGGCTGGTTCCCGCAAGATCCGCTCCCGCATAACTACACCAGTTACACAAAAACGCAAGAATCGATGGTTCGAATTGATTACCCATACATTCGCCACCTCATTAGAATCTTTTTGGATACTGATTGAAGCACAAGCATGACCATATCTTTTTTATTCCGCTGCGGCGTCAACCATGGAGATAATTTGCTCGCGTTTGAATCCTTTTTGCTCTATCGCTCCGGACGGACAAGCTGCCGTACAGCTCCCGCATCCCTTACAGACTCCTTCGATGATACGGGATACACGGCCCTCTTTGCCGTCTGTGGAAACAGCGACCATCTCGATGGCGTTATAGGGGCAGATCTTTTCGCACACACCACATCCACTGCAGAGGTCCTCATTGACACACGCTACAGGCGCATCGGTATAATATTTATCCTTCGAAATAATCGTTAGCGCCCGTGATGCTGCGCCATAGGACTGCGCGATGGTTTCTGTGATGGATTTAGGAGAATGGGCCATACCCGCAAGGAAAATCCCTTCTGTTGCGAAGTCTACCGGTCGCAGTTTCACATGCGCTTCTAAAAAGAATCCATCTTCATTTAACGGAACTTTGAGCTTCTGCGCCAACTGCTCATTATCAGGGGCAGGGACTATCGCAGAGCTTAAAACCAAATAATCTGCATGGATTAACAGTTTTTCACCAAGCAGAATATCATGTGTCTCAACCTCAAGCCCATCTTTTCCTTTTTTTACAATTGGTTTATGATCTTTTTCATATCGAATAAAAACAATACCCCGGTCCCGTGCTTTCTCATAGTAGGTTTCCCGAAACGCATAGGTTCTCATGTCCCGATACAGAATGTAGATTTCTGCATCAGGGTTTTTTTCTTTGATTTTCAACGCGTTTTTAATTGCATCAGTACAGCAGATTCGGCTACAATATGGACGATTCTCCTCCCGGGAACCGACGCATTGAATCATTACAATCGTTTTTTTACTAAAACCGATGCCACTTGAAAGATGTCTTTCAAGTTCCAACTGGGTCATGACCTGGTTATTTTTCCCATAGAGATACTCGTTTGGTTTATACTCCTGGGCTCCTGTTGCAACAACGATGACCCCGTGTTCAATTTTCACTTTTGCTACACCGTTTCTAAGAGTCGTCGTATAATTCCCGATATACCCATCGACTTTATCGACTGTTGCTTTCTTATACACCTTTATTTTTGGATGTCTTTCCACCTTTTCTATGATAGACCTCATATAAGGTCTGACATCATGATCCTCAAGGGTCCAGGATATATTGCGAAGATTGCCTCCTAGCTCCTTTTCTTTTTCAACAAGGAACACATCAAATCCTTGATCGGCAATAGTAAGTGCCGTTGTCATACCCGCAAGTCCACCACCAATCACCAAAGCTTTCTGTGTCACATCCAATTCAATTGTCTTCATAGGTTCTAAAAGACGAGCTTTAGAAACCGCCATTTTTACAATCCCCTTTGCTTTCGAAGTTGCCTCTTGCGGCTCCTTCATATGAACCCAGGAGCATTGATCCCGGATGTTGGCCATTTCAAACAAATGAGGATTCAAACCAGCCTCTCGGATAGTCGCCTGGAATAACGGTTCATGTGTCCGTGGTGTACACGATGCAACAATCACCCGGTTCAGTTTATGTTCCTTTATTTTTTCCACAATCTTTCGCTGTGTATCCTCAGAACATGTGTAAAGATTCTCTTCAGCATAATGCACATTAGGCAATGCTTTTGCATATTCGACGACAGATTGCACATTTACATATGCCCCGATGTTTATCCCACAATGGCAGATGAACACACCAATCCGCGGTTCTTCAGAGGATACATCTCGCTCTGGTGGATATTCCTTCTTTTCGATAAGTGTGTTACGCTCTGATGCGATAACGCTACTTGCTTTGGCTGCAGCACCAGATGCTTCCATGACTGTTTCAGGGATATCTTTTGGACCGGAGAATGCCCCACACACAAACACCCCTCGCCGTGCGGTATCTAAGGGTTCAAACTCCGGGGTTTGACAGAACCCAAATTCGTTTAAAGCAATTCCTACTTTTTTTGCTAAATCTTTCATGGTTTCTTTGGAAACAAAACCAACTGAGAGCACAACCATGTCGAAGTCTTCTTGTTTTAGGATTCCATCCTCGGTTTCGTATTTAAGAGAGAGGTTTCTTGTTTTTTTATCCTCTTCAACTGAGGAGATCCGACAGCGGATGAAGCGAACACCGTATTCTTTTTCTGCCCGGTTGTAGTATGA
>MUGE01000041.1:0-7892 GCA_002900545.1 Thermoplasmata archaeon M11B2D
AACTATCTCTACGGAGTCACGATGCATGATTCCGGCATCTCTGAGATGATTGGGAACATCGACCCTGACTCGGTCGGACCTAACGGGGAAATACACAGCAGTGTTCAGGAGGTGCTCCCGCATGGAGCTGGATAATGACGTCATCAACCATTTGTTGTTTCATAAAGCCTTAATCGATGAAAACAATGACATGAGCCGGATAAACCAGTACCTTGAGATGGCAAAAGCAGCAGCCACTGGTGAGTCTGCCTCCATTGAGAACCCATTTGACCGATCCGTGTACCTTGCGTTTGACCTGGTACTGAACAATCATATGAACCCATGGGACATCGACCTTGTCGGGTTCTCCACCATGTACCTGAAACGAGCGAAGAAGGAGAGACTTGATCTTCTGACCGCAGGGAAGATCATCTACATGGCCTGGAAGGTCCTCCGGATGCAAAGTGATCATCTTGTCGTCAGCATGGAGACAAAAGAACAGGAACAGGACCAGGGTTTTGGATGGGAGGATATCCCAACGGTCCCCTGGCTTACCAATGATGACGAGTATTCATATACGAACCTTGTCATGACCATGCCGCAGTCACCACTTGAAGAGCCATTGCGTCGTGAGTCAACCCGCAAGGTGACCCTTATTGAGCTTCTCAGCGCATTTGATGAGGTGCGCAAAGAATCAGAACAGTACCAGCTCCTTGATCAACTGCGAAAGGAGGAGCGGGTATTGCTTCGGCAGAAGGCGCATAAAGCAATGCGGGGTTCCGCCCATGAAGACCATCTGGAGGAAGATGTGGCAACGGTCTGGGAACGGATCTGCCAGTTCCCCAAAGGGTCGTTGAATTTCTCGGACATCTGTCCGGTTAACAGTGCCGAGGAACGCATCAAGACGTTTGTCTCGATTTTGTTCCTTGCCTATGAGAAGAAGATTACGGTGCACCAGCGGAGATTCCCGTATGGAGAAATTTTTATTAAAACAATAGGGTATACATGAAGGGAGTACAGCTATGAGTATTAAAGAAGACCGCTTGGTTGAGTCGTTGTTGTTCTCAGCAGGAAAACCACTCAGTGTCGAGGAAATCCAAGAGACGACGGGATTGTCTCCTAAGCATGTCAACGAAGCAATCGAACATCTCATGCAGTCGTATAACATCGACCGGAAAAACGCAACCTCCCTTGAGATCGTTAAAGCCGGGAACAAGTTCATCATGCAGGTGAAAAAAACATTCACCGATAAATCAATGATGGTGGCAAAGCCAGAGATAAAAACCGATTTGTTAAAGACCCTGGCCCTTATCGCATTCCATCAACCGGTAAAACAATCCAACCTGCGCCATATGATCGGAGAGCGGATCTACGCGGATGTCGATCATCTGGTAAGCCTGCATCTTATCCATTCAGAGCCTCATGGTGCGACGGAGATGCTTACGACCACACGGCTCTTCCCGGAGTATTTTGGCATTGATTCGACAAAACCTGACGAGATCCGGGAGTTTCTGGCTAAAAAGGTCATCGGCCATGTGGTACAGGAACAGCACAGTGAATCAGTAGAAGCAGAAGAAAACACGCCTGAAGAAAGCGATGACGACTCACCGTCGGAATCTCAAATGAAAAACGAACCATAAACCGTTCTTCTCCTGTTGAAGCTTCATCAACCACCAAGGAGTAATTTTTTAAATATATTGGTGATATTCTCTTGTAATTTGGGAGTAAAACGTATGGTAAATTGTCCGAACTGTGGTAAGAATCTGATTGATGACGCTGTTTTTTGTACACGGTGCGGTTCGCCTTTGAAAACTAAAGCAGCATCGCCTCCGACACATCGGTTTGACCAAGCAGGCAAGTCTCTGGAGAACTGGTATGACCGTCGGTTTGGCATCCTAGGACCACTGCTTGCAAGCCTCCTGTTCCTTATCATCGTTCGTCTGGTCATAGAAATTGTAAGAATTTCTGGGACCGACATCCTTGAAATGGATGACATAACCTCAGTACTTCTGCAATATCTCCTACCTCTCTTCTGCGTAACGCTTCTTTCAAATTACACCTCCTATTTCGCCCGACGGTCTGAGAAATTCAAGGTGTTTTCACCGCTGTTCCATGCGATTGCCTTTATCCTTTTCCTCTGGATTGTCGCACAAATCCTCTACGCCCTCCACGACCGGCTAGCGGTCCAAGGCCTTGCGACAGCGGCAACAAGCATGGAAAACGCACTGCCTGGTATTTTTGTCTTTGTCCTGCTTTTAGGGTATGTATTTCTTGCATTAAACATGTCAAAAGAACAGAAAAAGAAACCATAAAAAGAATTTATATAGAGAGAATCATTTATCACATAATCACATGATAGGAACGAGGTAGAGGTATGGTATACTGCGCAAAATGTGGAAAGGAAAATGATGAAGACGCAACGTTTTGTAAAAACTGTGGGACGTCATTAAAAGGATATGACTACCGAAAAGACCGTGAACAACGCTGTGAGGATGAGTGCGCTGGGGGGAAAAACAACAAAGGATGGGCGATGTTCTGGGGGGTCATCATCGTGCTTATCGGCCTTGCGATTCTGTTTGAACTGGTGTTAAAACAGATGGCAGAGACCTATACATGGCTCTCGTGGGTCAACACCGTACAGTGGAACTGGATTTTTGCCGCGGTGATTTCGATTTTCATTATCATCTTTGGGCTTCGTGTCATCTCCCGAAAATAATTCCTGTCGCGTAGACTTTACAGGATTGAGAGCAGCGATGACATAGGCGGCTATGGCGCCATTGTGAGAGATGAATCCTTGTTTCAAGCCAAAGGCCACAGAGAAGTATTGCGTAGAACCCATAGACGATGTCACCTGAGAGCTCCAGAACGCTGATGGTAACAAGAAAAAAACCAAGGATGGACAGTACATTCAGTATCACATGGACACCCGCATGCCTCCTGGGAAATACGTTTTCTGCGTATTGTATCATGATGAAAAGCAGCCCTAAAAAAAACAACAGACGGGTACCCAGAATCGAAAGCTTCAATGGGACAAGAACGTAAAATATCATAATGATTAGTGAGATGATACAACCACCTAGAAGCCCAAGGCACCCTGCACACCATGTTTTTTTCCCCCAGATGATCCTGTGATGATCAAAGACGGAACAATCTGGATGGTGTCCACGAAAGCCTCGTTTTCCTTCATTGATGTTGTTTTTTTTGTTTTTATCTTCCGTTAGAAATCTTGTCTTTAACCAATTAGGGCGAAGAGCAAGCAAGGCACCAAGTATGCATAGAAATACAAACAAACCTGCAACAACTATCTTTTCTTCCGATGGTACCGCTGGAGGAAGTTCTGGTGCTTGAAAGATAACAGTGATTAGAAATACTGCCCCGAGAGCAGAAAGACCAAGAAAGAACATGACGCGTTTTGTCTGGTTCAAATCAATCTCCTGAATTTCTCAAGGACAAACTGTCCGGCCATATGGCGGTACAAGGTCCGTTTCAACTTGTTTTTTGAAAAAATCCCAGAGATATTCTTTGTCACTGACCCATAAAACATTTTGTAACATCGCCATAGCTCTTCCTGAACCTCTTTTTTTGTCAATGATTCGGTGGGCATGATCGCATGCGCCATATCATAATTCGAGTAATTCGTATCCTCGATCCAACCGTTTTTCTTTGCATTCTCATAATAGATGGTCCCGGGAAGTGGTGTTAGTGCAGTAAAAATCGCAATATCTGGGGCAAGATCCATACAGTACTCTCGGAGTCCTTCGATTGACTCATGCGTGTCTCTGCGTGCGCCAATCACAAACATCGCGTGAGAAAAAATATTATGGTCCCGTAATGTTTTCATGGTGGTATACGCATCTGATGTTTTGGTCCCCTTCTTATATTCGTTTAAGATCTCCTCAGAATCGTTTTCCACACCAACCATAATCCAATAGGTACCAACCTGTCGAAGTTTCCCAACAAGGTCCGGATGAGTTGCGATATCATCGGTTCGCGCCTGGAAAAACAGCATGATGTCCTCCGTACATGATCTCTTTTTTAATTCCTCGTACAGCTGTCTGCCTCGTACGCCCAGTCGCATATGGTCATCTGCCAACCAGAGAAACTCACCTCCGTATGTGTCATGGAGAAATTCGATTTCATTAGCAATCCGTTTCGCTGATTTGGTCCGCCACTGGCCTCCCCAATGATTCCATTGTGTGCAAAAAGAACACTGATGGTTGCACCCACGTGCCCCTTCCAGAACCATATACCTAGTGTTTCTCCCGGCCATCATCGTGAAATGATAGTGCTTGAGGTTCTCCTCAACAAGATGATACGCAGGATACGGCAGCGTATCAAGATTTTCGATCAAGGGACGTGGCGGGTTATGAATAACGTTTTCGTTTTTTCGGTAGGAAATCCCGTTCACCCCACTGATTTTTCCTTTCCTCTGCAGGGTTTTTATTAGATCAACAACAGTCAGCTCCCCTTCGCCACGCACGATATAGTCAATCTCTGGATACATGTGCAATGATTCATCTGGGGTAAATGAAAAATGAATACCACCTACGATTGTAACGATGTTTTCATTTACTTTTTTCGCGATCTCACAGGTTCTTGCAACAGTGTAGGCATTGGTCGTATAACCCGAAGTAAGCACTATTGATGGGTTTTCTGATCGGATGTACCGTTCAAGACCATCCCAGTTTAGACCGTCCGTTTGACAATCAACGATGTCGATGTCAACTCCTGGAAGCTCCCGTTCAACATATGCTGCAAGGATAAGCAAGGTTGAGGGTGGGGCGAGGTACTCCCCCATAACAAACCAGAAGTTCCGTGGTGGTTCAACAAACAACAGTGACGTGTTCATTAGCCTCACGTAAGTAACGTGATATTCCTACAAATAAATTATTGTTTCCATACTCCCTTGATGTCTAAGTAACATACGTCTGCCAATAGATGTAGAAGAACAATAACCACCTCGACGCAATAAAGGTTTTTTCATAGTGTAGGATCTTTGGGTGTCTCCTCCTCTGAGAACGTATCGATGATCCACTGTTTCATCTCATCTCGTATCCGTTGGAATTCGCGATAACTCGTCGGATCCTCAAACCTTCGATGTATCAGGATTTTCCCTGGAAAAAACGGGCATGTCCGCTTTGCATGATCACAGACTGTTACTACATAGTCAAAGACGATGTCTTGGAATTCATTGATGCTTTTTGACTGATGTGCTGAAATATCGATGCCGATTTCCTTCATCACGGCTATAGCATCGGGGTCGACCACTGTCGGTTGCACCCCTGCGCTGTACACCTCATAGCGGTCATCAAATAATGTCCGCAGCAGTCCTTCCGCCATCTGAGACCGCGCAGCATTATGGGTGCAGAGGAACAACACGGTTTTTTTACTCATGCTTACTTGATACCGGTAAAAGAGGTTTTTGATGTTTCTTCGCGATAGTCGATCTCCACACGTTCCCCTGTTACCATGTACACAATTTTTTCAGCCATTTTACACGCATGGTCCCCACACCGCTCAAGATACCGAGCAATAATAATATAATATGTACATCGGGTGATAACAGAGGGGTCTTCCATCATGTAACTAAGGCATTCTCGGAAGATAGAATATCGTAACTCATCAACGGTTGTTTCCCTATCGATAAAATCCTTGAATTTTGAGATATCACCGGTCTCAAAAGCGTACAGTGCGTCGTTGATCATACCGGTCACCAGGTCAGCCATATGCGGCAGACTGACCAGTTTCTTCACATGACCGTTCTTTTCAAACTCTGATACCAACTTTGCAATATCTTTCCCATACCTTCCTATCCTGTTAAGATACGTAATCATCTTAAGAATACAGGCGATCTCCCGGAGATCCCGCGCCATCGGCTGGTACAGAGCGATTAACCGTAGTGCTTTTTCCTCGATTTGATCATCCATATCTGCCAGTTGGACTTTATTTGAAATCACCCATTGCGCTTTCTGTGTATCTATGTCTTTTAACGCCTCAACAGATTTTGAAAGCATGTCTTTTGCCAGATGCCCCATTGTGTCAATTTCTTTTTTTGCTTGGTTTAATTCAACATGGAATTTTTCAACCATTGTATTTCACCTCATCCAAATCTCCCGGTTATGTAGTTCTCGGTGAGTTCCTCTTTTGGATTCTCAAATATTTGTTTTGTTGGTCCAAATTCAATGAGTTTCCCAAGATACATGTAGGCAGTAAAGTCACTTACCCGTGCAGCCTGCTGCATGTTATGGGTGACGATAATGACTGTGTATTTCTTTTTGAGCTCAAGCATCAGATCCTCAATTTTCGCAGTCGCAATCGGATCAAGAGAAGAGCAGGGTTCATCCATTAAAATAATCTCCGGTTCAATAGCAAGTGACCGTGCAATACAGAGCCGCTGTTGTTGACCACCGGAAAGACCCAAGGCAGACTCATGTAATCTGTCAAAAACCTCATCCCATAATGCCGCAATCTTTAGGCTTTTTTCAACGATTGTATCAAGCTCTTTTTTATTGTTGTTGCCTTGAACACGAGGCCCATAGGCGATGTTTTCATAGATGCTTTTCGGGAAAGGGTTTGGTTTTTGGAACACCATGCCGATTTTTTTTCGAATTTCAACAGCATCAGCGTCGGCATGATAAATGTCGTGTCCATCAAACAGGATATTTCCTGTTATCTTACATTTATCAATCACGTCATTCATCCGGTTGAAACATCGAATCAGAGTTGATTTTCCGCAGCCTGATGGGCCGATTAAAGCAGTTATCTTGTTGGCAAGGACACTCATGTTAATATTAAATAACGCTTGTTTCTCTCCATACCAAAGGTTTAAATCGACTGTTTTTATGATTTCTTCTTCTGCCATATGGGGTTCACCATTTCATTGTTTTCTGATAGTGATTCCGTATGAGAATCGCGATAGAATAAAACCCAATCACAAGAAGCAAGAGCACCAAGGCGGTTCCTCCTGCAGCGGTCCGTGCAGCTGTGCCTGGCACGTTGGTGGCAATGATGAATAAGTGATAGGGTAAGGCGTTGACTGGTTCGAGGAACGAGGATGGGAAAAAGGAGGAGAATGCAACAGCGGTAAACATAATTGGAGCGGTTTCCCCTGCTGCTCGTCCGATGCCAAGGATGGCACCGGTGATAATCCCTGGTGCTGCTGGGGGGAGCACCACTCGTCGAATGGTTTGCCATCGTGTGGCGCCGACCGCGTAACTGCCTTCACGGATCGCTTGAGGGACGCTTCGTAACGCTTCTTCTGTTGTTCGGAGGATCGTTGGAATGATCATAAAGGCTAATGTGATTTGTCCTGCAAGAAGCGAGAAGCCGAAATTCAGATACAAAACAAAGAAGGCAAACCCAAAAAGCCCAAAGACAATCGACGGTGTCCCATTCAGAAGATCTGCCCCAGTACGGATGATTTTTGTAACGATGTTTTCTTTTGTATATTCCGTAAGATAGATAGATGCGCCAACACCAATCGGCAATGCGATTGCAATTGCACCAGCGACAAGATACAAGGTGCCGATCAGTGCGGTTGAAATACCACCTGATCTGCCGAGATTTCGTGGGGCTTGTGTGAGAAACTCCCAGCTTAACGCACCAGTACCATCGATAAAGATATATGATAAAATAATCCCAAGAATGATGAGAATGAAAACAATAGACGCCCCGATGGTTACAAAAGATATTTTCTGAAGAGATTTCTGCGATAGTTTTTTTGTTAATAACCAGAAAACAACACCAAGGACCACCAGCACACTGGTCATAACCAGCCCGGTGATAAGATACAAAAGCAGGAGTAAAACAACAAAGATTATAGAGATAAAGATTTTTTTTATGTTTGCTAGAAGCGTTACTGAAAGTAATGGTTTTTTCTTCTTTTCCGTCGCACTATGTTTCTTTTGTATTAC
>MUGE01000042.1:0-7862 GCA_002900545.1 Thermoplasmata archaeon M11B2D
GGCAATTTTACTAGTTGCCCCTCTGATAACTTTTTTTCGTCCCATTCCAAGAATTTGTGGACCTAATCCGCCTGAAATAATGGTCATTATAAATTTATTTTGGTATGAAGATTCTTTCAATCCCTCTTTTAACATTTTTGCACATTTTCTTGCGGCTGTTAGTGGATTTCTTTTTGTATTTTTCCCAAATCCCACTGCAACATTCATATTTGGATATGAAACAGCCATTGCTGTTGCTCCTCTCGTATAACATCCCTCTGGATTCATGAATCCCGCAACAGTCCCTCCAACCAGTGGTGTCCCTTTCGGTAGCACATCCCAAACCCCGTTTAAGAACTCCTGGAATCCGCCATGTTTCTCATAATGTATCGTAGAAAACAACAGAAAGAAATCAGGTGGACGGCTGAGTTTTTTTATTGCAGTCTCAGCTACTTCTCTTCCTGCTTCTCTTGCATCCCACTTGCGGCTCATTCCAACTGCTGCTTCAAACTTTTGCTCGATCATATGGTGTGCATCCAACCTATTAAAGAGTTAAACGGTAGCAAGTAATTTTTCTTTCTCAGAAATATTCATACTCTTTAGTATCTCACGTCTCGCGTTCTCCATCTCGACCTCAAGTAACCCCTTGTTTGCAAGCGCAGGTACGATAGCGACCAGTGCGTTCTCTGTATCAGGGAAAATGTAGAATAAGACTTCGTAATCCTGCAGTCGGAACTCCATCTCGCCAAGACCAGCGCCGGAATATTCGCGAATCACGGTAAACACGTCATCCATTGCTCGTTTGATGACGTCCCAGATCTGGTTTACCTCTGGTTTGAACCCTTCACCTGATGGCATCACGCTGATCATGTTCCGCCGTGCGACCATGCAGGCAAGGATATCATCAAGTCGCATTAAATCGTCAAGTACATGTTCTATCGGGTCATCCTTCATCCCATCACCACCAGTTTGGTAGTATAACTTATCTGTCAACTATTTAAATATATTTCCCGCGAAGAATGTTCTCCGGGCAGCATAAAAAATTGTTTCGATTAGCGGGTGTGTATGGAACAGAAAAAGAGTATTCTGGTTTATTCGAACAATCGTCTTTGAAGGAGCCTTAGAGTTTCTTATATGCTGCTGCGTCCAGTAGCATGCCTACTTCTGCGATGTCCTTTAGTTCGATTTCGACAAGCCAGCCATCGTCGTAGGGGCTGCTGTTGATACGTTCCGGGGAATCATCAAGCGTGGTGTTTACTGCCGTTATCGTGCCGCCGACTGGCGCGTATACCTCTGAGACCGATTTGACTGATTCAACGACGCAGAGTTCTTCTCCTTTATTGATTTCTTTTCCCACGGTTGGTAGCTCGACAAAGACAATGTCGGTCAGTTCGTGCTGCGCGTGATCGGTAATTCCGATTTTCGCTTTGGTTCCTTCAAGTTTTACCCATTCGTGTGTCTTTGTGTATTTTAAACCATCTCGTACCTCATGTTCCATAGCAATCAAGTGAGGTATTTTTCTGGTTGTTTTAAATCTTTTCTCATATGAAAAAAAGGATGAAGTGACGAAAAAGTATCTCAAAGGAAGGTATGTTACACCAGGGTCGCTTGTTGTTTAGATGCCCAGTCCTTGGGGACAAATGGTGGTTTGATGACCTTGGCCTTCACTGGTTTTTCCCGAACCATGATGTCCAGAAGGCTCCCTACCTCTCTTTTATCGGGTGCGACGTACCCCATGGCGATGCCTGTGTTCAGACATGGTGACAACGTCCCGCTTGTGACGATGCCGACTGATTTGCCATCCGTCTGGATCTCACAGTTGTGACGCGGGATGCCTTTCTCGACACATTCCAGGCAGGTCATCCGCTGGAACGTCCCTTGTTGCTTCTGCGTAAGTAACGCGTCTTTTCCGATGAACTCATGGTCCCAGAAGATCGTCCATCCCAGGGTCGCTTCCAACGGTGTTCGTCCGCCTTCGAACTCGTTGCCCGCAAGCATAAATGCTTTCTCCAGGCGTAGCGTGTCTCGTGCACCAAGACCGATCGGTTGGATGCCGAATTCCTTTCCTGCGGTAAGAATCGCGTCGAACACCGCTGCTGCCTTGTTTGCCGGGGTGATCTGCAGCTCAAAACCATGCTCACCGGTGTACCCGGTATAGGAAAGAATGCATTCGACGCCAGCGATCTTCACAGCCTGGCAGCCGAAGAACTTGACAGCCCCAAGGTCCGTCTCTGTTAGTTTTTGTACCGTCTCCTTTGCCTGTGGACCCTGGATCGCAAGGATCACGAACTGTCGTGAGACATCCTCCACCTTCACCGTCAGATGATGGTTCTTCGCCTGCTGCGTAAGCCATGTGGTGACGATCTGGTTCATCCCTGCATTGGGAATCATCATGTATCGCTCACCAAGATGCATGAAAATCGTATCATCGATAATGGTCCCGTCTTCCCGTAAGATCTCGGTGTACTGGCTTTTGCCATCCTCTATCCGGGATGCATCCTCCACAGTGGTGAGACTAATGAGTTTTTCGGCATCAGGACCGGTGATCCACAGATTGCTCATATGGCTGACGTCAAACAAGCCGACCTTCCTTCGAACCGCGACATGCTCATCTCTGATCGAGCTGTACTGAATCGGCATCTCAAAGCCGGCAAACTGAGTAAACGTCGCACCAAGCTTGACCTGGATGTCATATAACGGAGATCGTAGCACCATACCCTTCTTGGCCCCCGTCTGTATCTCACAAACCCTAGTTAATTATTTCGACAAGAACATTCCAAAAAAAACCTGTGTTAAACTAGGACAGAAGTCCCATCTGATATGCCCATAAACAAAAACTTACACAGGAAACGTTATTATATGGTATGTATTTCCTCCTATAATCATTATGGAAAACGGGGGGGCATATCCTGAAACGTGACACGGTCTCCACAAAAGGGGGATTACATCCTGATTACCAAGAAGAGATACGGTATTTCAAAGAAAACAAAGTGTTTTCTATTCAGATAGAATCAAACCTCTCCTGCCCTCAAGGGTGTCTTTACTGCTACGCCTCCTTAGAAAATCCACCAGTTCAAGAACTCTCAAAAAAGGATATCACAGCAATACTTGACTCTGCAGTGAAATTACAAGTCCGGGCAATCGACTGGCTTGGAGGGGACCCTCTTGTACGAAGCGATTGGTATCCGTTGATGAAAGAAACAGAAAAACGAGGGTTGAAAAACAACATTTGGACGAGTGGAATCCCCTTGGAAAACAGGGAGGTTGCTCGGAAAGCAGTCGAGGTATCAACAGGCGGATTCATTGCTGTGCATCTTGATACGTTGGATGAACGGATCTATCAAACGCTTCATAAGGGAAACCCGCATCGGCAGATTCAGGCGATACTAAAAGGGGTTGAAAACGTACGTAATTATGGGAAAGATCCAGACGAGATGATCAACTGCATCACGTTCACAAAACCTGTTTTTCAAGATATACAGCATACAATCCAGTATTTTTATGAAACATGGGGGATGCGAACCTGTTTAACCCAAATGTGCGTAACAGGGCTTGCGACCGATCATACGGAATGGGTACCAACCGTGGAGGAAATAACAAAAGCATGCGAAATCCGCGACCGCATTAATTACCCTATGTCCCTGTACTCATTTAGCTCCATGGATACGAATAAATACTATTGCGGGAACATGATCTGCGTAACCGTCAATGGGGATGTTACACCCTGTTCAGTCATCAGAAAAAGCGTCGGCAACATCCATGAAACCTCACTTGAGGAAATCGTAGAGAAGCATCGGGATGAACTGCTATGGGTCCACCTACGTAGACCAGAGAACCTCCCAGGGTATTGTTCCCAGTGTGAGAACAACACGGTCTGTTGGGGATGCAGGGCAGCAGCGTTTTACGATCGGGGGGACAGCTGTGGAACAGATCCGAAATGCTTTAGAAACAGAAAAAACTGATCAAGAAGAAGAATCATGACAATAAAAAAAGGTAAAAGACTGGATTTCACCATTGCGGATGTAGCAGACGTGTATTCAGGACCCGTCGGAGTACTTTGGGAGATGCTCATGGGCGACCAGATACACGTTGGCGGTGAAAAAGAGACAGACATTCTCGCAAAAAAAGCGCACCTAACGAAGGATTCAACGGTTCTTGACGTGTGCTCTGCGCTTGGTGGCCCAGCCAGGTATCTTGCAAGGACCTACGGCTGTACCATCACCGGCTTGGACGCGACACAAAAGATGATTGACGAGGCGATGAAACGGACAGAGCAACAAGGACTTTCCCATGTAATCACCTATAAACTTGGCAACGCGCTTGATATGCCGTTCAAATCAGGAACCTTTGATGTGGTCATCGGACAAGATGCATGGTGTTATGTGACCGATAAAAACCGCTTATTACAAGAGGTAAAACGAGTCCTCAAGCCACAGGGGATCATCGCGTTTACCGACTGGTTGCAGGTAGGAACGATGCTGGAAGGCGAATGGATTGATTTGAACAGTTTTATGGCATTCCCCTACATGGAAACATTAGAAGGATACATCCATGTACTGCAGGAACTTGGGTTTACTGTTCTTGAGGCAGAAGACGTCAGTGATGACTTCACGGTCCATTGCCATATCTATCAAGACCTGTTACGAACCACGTTAAAAGAGAGGATCATCGCTCAATACGGGAAAGAATTATTCGAGGTAGCAGACAATGGATTAGCACAATGGGTGCAGGCTGCTGATGAATCAAAGGTAGGCAGAGGTCGAATCATCGCTCAAAAACAATAGACCAACCGTTTGATGTACCGAGGAAATTCAGAGTAACGTCTGTTAAAGATTTCGACAAAACTATTTATCAACGCCATAGGATAACGGATGTGTATGCAACCAACAGAACACCCAGGGATTTATAAAAAAAACGACAAACTCTTTACGCAAAATCCCACGTCGTGCAAAGGAACCAGGGTGTATAATGAACAGCTCATCATGGAAGATGGTGCCGAATACCGGTCCTGGAATCCATTCCGCAGCAAACTTGCTGCAGCACTGCTGAAAGGACTTCCCCTAAATGTACCCCCTGATGCACAGATTCTGTATCTTGGCGCAGCGACAGGGACAACGGTCAGCCATCTCTCTGACATCCTTATAAACGGTACTATATACGCAGTTGAATCATCACCGATTGCAGCCATAAAACTGGTACACGTGTGTGAAAAACGCCTCAATATCATCCCTATTGTTTCGGATGCAAATCACCCGGAACGCTACCAACACATCGTCCCCCCTGTCGATCTTATCTACCAGGACATCTCCCAGCGCAACCAAGCTGACATCTTCATCCGCAACATGAAGACGTATCTCAAAGCCAACGGTAGTGGCCTTATCATGGTAAAGGCACGAAGCATCGATGTCGCACTAAGACCAAAACAAGCATATGAACTCGTATGCAGCTCTCTGAAAAAACAGGGAGGTACCATCAGAAGGACTATCGAGCTTGCACCCTTTGAGAAAGACCACGCAGCGATTTATCTGACGCGCTAAAGCCCATCAGATGGTGATGAAGATTTCTTTAAGCATCTTGTTGATGCTATAGAACGGGGCATCAAGTAAAAATTTCTTAAACTGATTATCAGGAAGAAGAGGTGATTTGCACAGCTGTTGCGCCTTATTGACATGCTTTGAAATTTCCTCAAGGTATAGTTTTTTAATATCAGGGGATCTCTTCTCGATCTTCTTGCGTATCGACCGGGGTTTTACATTTCCGTTTTTTGCGGTCCGCTTCTCAAGCCGTGTCAGCAGCGGGATGACCACGCTGTCGATCATCTCACCTTTTTCAAGATCGACCAGATCATCGGCTAGCTGATAGGCAAAGCCAACCTCTCTGCCGTATTCCGCAAGGAGGTTTGCGACATCATCTGATGCATTGGCCCAATACGCAGCAGCCTTACATGCTGCAGAAAACAACGTCGCGGTCTTCAGATCAATAATCCTGCTGTACACCTGGAAGAACTTTGAATCTGCAGTGATGTTGGCATCCTGAAGGTCTTTGCTGTTGAAATTGATTTCATTCAGTTGCCCATCAAGGGTTCCACTCCATGCACGCACATACAGTTTCGCGATCCTCTCCCCATGGGATAATGCAAGGTTAAATCCCATTACTAGCATCTTGTGTCCTATCAGAATCGCGTTGTCGACGCCTGTTTTTATATAGAATGCAGGTTCGCCCCTTCTGGTCAGGTCACCATCGATGATATCATCGTGAACAAGGGATGCGCCATGGGCAAGCTCTATGGCGACCGCTCCCTCTAAAAATTGCTGATAGAGGTCGGATGTTTCCTTACCCCCGGTGCAGACCTTAAAGGAGATTGCACCAAGCAGCGGTCGGAGCCGTTTTCCCTCCTTTAAGATCATCAAAATGTGCTGGTCGCTGATAAGTTCTGCTATTTTTTTCTCTATATCCTCGTGGGTATGTTTCAGAAACACTTCAAGGGCAAGTGATTGGTCAGCCATTGTTTCTACCATTGTGTAAAACTTAACTGATATCGACTCCTATATAATATACTCTTGTATCAGCCTATCCAAAGGATATGTTGGCTTCTTTATAAAGTTTTTTAAACGATTTTGCTACGATATAGACCTCAGAGCTGCTTTTACGGGAGGCTTGAGGAGAGAAAGTTTTCACAACCACAAATTGTTGCCTGATCGTTTCTATAAATGATTTTGTATCCTCTCCTTCGAAGATTTTGCAGAGGAAATGACCGCCTGGTCGGAGAAGCTGAGCGGCAGTGCGTAAGGCATTTTCGCATAGCCATGCGCTGCGTGCTTGGTCAACAGTATAGTTTCCGGAGATATCCGGCGACATGTCTGATAACACCACGTCTGCTTTTCTTCCCTTCAGCACATCCTTGATTTGTTGGATGGTCTCAGCTTTTGTGATATCACCCTGGAGGAACACGATGTTCTGTAATGGTTGTATGGCTGAGAGGTCTGCTCCGATGACAAGCCCGTGTTCTCCGACAAGTTCTTTTGCCACTTGGCTCCATCCTCCTGGGGCGGCGCCAAGATCGATGACGACGCTGCCCTTTGGTATAAGATGGAATCGACGTTGGATTTGTTGGAGTTTGAATGCGGAACGGGCGCGGTAGCCGACGCGTTTTGCCTCTTTATAAAAATGCTCTTTCTTTTTTTCGGTGTACCAACGAGTCATAGGTGTTTACAGGATGATGTCGATGTCGAGTCGTTCAGCGAGTTCCTTGTATCGGTTTCTGATGGTTACTTCCGTCACGCCAGCGACATCTGCAACTTCTCGTTGGGTTCGTCGCTCGCCACAGAGGATCGAAGAGATATAGATTGATGCGGCTGCTACGCCTGTCGGGCCTCGACCGCTGGTCAGTTCCTTATCAGCAGCGTCTTTTAAAATTTCGATGGCTTTGGCTTGTACATCGCCGCTTAATTTTAGCTCACTGCAGAACCGTGAGATGTAATCCTGTGGGGAGGTTGGCATCAGTTTCAAGCCGAGTTCCCTGGCGATGAACCGGTAGGTTCTTCCGATTTCCTTGCGGGATACTCGGGAGGATGCTGCGATTTCATCTAGGGTCCTTGGTACGTTACATTGGCGGCAGGCGGCATAGAGTGCGGATGCGGAAACCCCCTCGATGCTGCGTCCACGGATCAGGTTTTTCAGGACCGCTTTTCGGTAGACCATTGCAGCGGTTTCTCGTACAGTCCTTGGCAATCCCATGCCAGAAGCCATACGGTCGAGCTCTGAGAGCGCGAACGCTAAGTTCCGTTCGGTTGCGTCACTGATTCGTATCCGTCGTTGCCATTTTCGCAGACGGTAGAGCTGTGCTCTGTTTCTGGTAGGAATGGATTTCCCATAGGAGTCCC
>MUGE01000043.1:0-7853 GCA_002900545.1 Thermoplasmata archaeon M11B2D
GGATATCAAACACTTCCATTAGGAAATGGGATTGATAACCATGGCAAACATATAGGATTTATCACTATTGCAGACCACATAAATCTTATCGTAGGATATATTCATAAAGTAACTCCCCATTCGTCATTTAATATATCAACAAGAGACCTCTTAAATCCTGCGATTATCCATGAAATCCCAATGCTCTTAGTTGCCCCTCGTGATAAAATTGAAGAAGCAAAAAAAATTGTAACTGAAATAACTGATAGCAAATATATAACAGTCATTACACCTGATAAATTAATGGATGAAACACTCGAGCATATCAAATAAAACAATATCAGAATAATAATTGTACATTCATTAGAATAGAAATTACAGATGATATTAGAATAGCATTTCATAATAAACATGATATTTTTTTCTGTATTTTCGTTTTACAAACTATTTTACAAAAAAATTGCATTGATTCTTATTGCTATTTCCGTCTCTAATCTCCTCTGTGTCCTGGTGTAAATCAGGTTTCATAAACGAGGTACTGCAACGCAATAGCTCTAAACGTAGTGCTACGAAAAAAAAAGAGACCGTACTATAGTAACGTAAGTATTATTCGGCGACTTGCGTATCAAAAAACCCTATGATAAACAGCGGTCCGATGTATCCAATTTTGTTTGACTGTGAGATAATAAACCGCTCGTTTGATAGATATAATGCGGGAATGAACGTGTCAAGAGTCAAGGAGAAAATACACCGGGTCGTAAACGAAATCTCCGACTCAGAGACACTGCGGTCTTTCAGGAAGCCGATCAGGAACCTCTTGCCGAAACTCTCCATATTCTGTATGTAGACCCACACCTCATGGGTCCAGACTTGCCCGGACTGATCAAAAACCCTGGCACGGATCATCTTATTGACCCCAAGAGCCAGAGATCCATCAGACTCCGATAGAAGCTCCCTGATATACGAAACATTACAGAACCATTCATAGGGCGGCTCTGTATCAACAAACGGAAGACCCGGGTGCTGCCCGAAAGGCTCAATATCAAATTCAACCCGGGAGACCACTGCATTGTCTGAGGCGTTTGCTCGCACCCAGAACGGTAGATTAACCTGCTGTTCATCGACAGGCTCTGTTATCTCAACATAAGGGCGCTCTGCATCGATTTTTATCTGTATCGTATTCTCCGGTTTTGTTTTATCCTCAACGTTTCCTGCGCAGTCGACAGACCAAAACGTCACATCCCAGATTCCCGTCCAGCTGGACTGTTGAGTGACGACAAGTGAGATACCGCTTGCTTTATTGTACTCGTTTGTTGAACCATTATTCAAAGTATAATATGTATGATTAACACCACTTCCAGTTCCATGAGGAAGATCATAGGAGCCAAGCCATACAATAACTCCTTGGCTGGTATACCATCCGCCAAGACCCTGCGTCCCTGAGATATTATCTAAGACGGTGACAGGTGGTACCTCATCAAACCCGATGTACCGCACCAACCAGCTGTCAAGCGTTGGTGTCGAGGAGGGATTGTTTCTCGTTAAATGAGCCCTGAGACGTATAGCGACAGGGTCTAAGATTTGAAGAGATTGCCCTGAGGAAATTCCTTGAATAAGGACTGTATCTCCAGCTCCATTCATCACATCAAAGGTAATCGTTCCCTCGAACAGGGCGGAGAAATCGACCCATGCTAAGAGATTCTCTGGGTTAATCGATATGGATGTGATTTGAGCATTGAGTATGAGTGATTTTTCTTCACCTATTGTATAGACTAGCTCAGAGCCGCTGGGGATGTTCAAACGCCAAATGTTCCCATATGCATCTGGCATATCATTCCAAGGATACGGATAGTAAATACGAATATCTTCCCATGCAACAAAGATCTTCCCGTTCCCAACCGCCATATTTCCCCAGTCGGCCTGCGCTGATGTACTGGCGGACATTTGGATATCACCGTTGAAGACGACTCCATCGGAGGAAACTAGCTTTCCCCAGATAAGACCAGAGTCGCTGGTTGCCCCTTTACTGTTAAATGATACAAAAAACGATGAGGAAAGATACGGGACGATATCGGTCCTGATAAATTCCCCAGAGCGGATCTGGAACGGCGGAACAACAATAGTTCCGGCATCATCATAAAATGCACCATAGATATTACCCCACCAATCACCGGAGCTGATATCACCACTGTTGTATGTAATAAGATATCGTTGGGTGTAGGTTTGGAACTCTACGCAGGGGAAATTATAATCAACACTCGTGCTTCCAGTCGCTACCGTAAAAACGTTACCTATCTGAGTAAGGTTTCTATCAAAGAGCCCTCCTTTTATGCTAAAAGGTCCGTAGTCCGCTGTAAGACCCTCCTCCCATACGATCATATACTGTTGATGATTTGGATCAAAAGCGACCCAGGGTTCACATTGGCTATTTGCCGCCGTACATATGTATTTCTCTCCACCAATAGGGTTGCTGTTCGTATCATATAACCGTCCGTAGATGTTATAATTACTCTCACCGCTGCGTGCATCCTCCCAGACCACGCAGAACCGATTGTTCACCGAGTCATATTGGACGTTAGGATCCGCCTGGCAGTCCAATGCACTACAGACCGTAACGACGGAGCCTAGCTGTAATAGATTTCCGTTTCTCATAACAGTTCGAGCCTTGATGTCTATGGTGGTCGCATCAGGATTCGCCACAGTGTCATAATGCTCCCAGGCGACAAAGAATTTCCCTCCACCGTAGGCAGCAGAGGGGTTTTCATTTCTGAAATACAGAGTATTGTCGTTGTACACTAACTGATCAAACACCATTCTGTTTCCATTCAAATCATACATAGATGCCCTGATTTCCTGTTTGAACCCCCAGGTGTACGGGGGATACCATGGTTGTCCTTCCTCCCAGAGAACAAGAAATTCGTTGTTTCCAAAACAAACATCCGAATCCCATGCTCCCTCGTTGTTCGCATGATACGAGATTTGTTCGTCGTTTGCCCATTGTTCATCCCAGACCGTAAATACATTATAGAAATTACTTTGACTTGTTGCAGATGGATTACCATAAAAAAGATACATCTTACTGGTTCCAATCGGGGTATACGGGATCTTTACCCAGACATGTGCAGTGGTTGTATCGAAGCTTTCAATCCAGTAATCACAAAAAACATCGCCGCTATTTTCATGTTTGAACCGAATATCCCCATAGTCAGGCCTCATGTCGGAATCATAAGAAAGTGACAGATGAAGAGCGTAGTTATTCAATACCTGACCAGCGTTATTGGTTAACGTTATCTGTTTCATTCGTGTCCATGATGGGTCAGTCCAGAGAGGGTAAGTGTCTTTCATCTTTGCGACACCGCCGGCGATCTCATAATTCAACGACATGGTCGGATCAACTTTGGTTTGATCATTGAACAAATCCTCCCAAGTATAGTAACTATCATCAAAAAGTGGCAGCGGTTCAGTGGACAAAAGTCCAGCGATGCTATGAGAACCCGTGGTTGTATCAAATTGTACAAGTGCCTGGACTGCGGACATCACCATCAATAGCATCCCGAAAAAAAGGGCAACGACTAGCCTCCTATTTTTTTTGTTGATTTTTATTTTTCCCATGATCAAACACCTTTTTTCCATACTCTCCCTAGGGCCAAATATGATACCAGTTATAGTCCAATAACAAATCAAGATACAGTTGACCGTTTACTTGTATTACAGGCCAGATATGCAAACCGTTTTGCCAGTACCACTTGACACAGATATACAAGGCGAAATTCGTTAACGTGATATCCGCACCCCAGCAATCGACACTGGAGTCGTCTTTGTAGACGAAGTCAATTGCAATCTCTTTGAGGTTCGGCTGGTTGGTTCCTTCGTTGATTTTAAAGTACCCGGGATCCTCAAGACTTGTGCCTTGCTTCCATTTCCAGCTCATGTCGTAATGGAGTGTGTTACTTAACACAACATATCCATTCAGATCAAGTCGTCCGCTGTAATTCGTAAGGTGGAAGAGGTCAATCCTCATATCCGCGTTCTGTTGAATATCGATACTAAAACCACCGGACGCACCAAGGCACCAGTCACCGGTAAAATCAACAAGTTCTCCATCAAGAGCGATAGCGATTACAAAATCATTAAAAGCATTAAGAGAGCCAGAAAGCGCTAAACTCTCAAGTTGGGGCTCAGAACCAGTGGTGTTCAGCCCCCATGATGCCTCAAAATTCTGAGCCGACACAGTACTCGCTCCTATTGTTAGTGAATTACCCGTAGCAGAATTCCCAACAGAAAACATGTTGCCAAGGACATCATGGGCGGTGTCGAACTTAAAGTATCCGTTCTCCGCTATCTTGAAATCTGTTTGAATATGTCCGTCGCCGATGCTAAAAACATCAGAGAGGGTCAGAGTATCAAACACAAGGTTGAAATGAACAGGATCTGGCTGTTGTGTTGCTGATGTTCGTTGTGCTCTCCCGTATCCCTTGAGTTGGTTCCACCAGAAGGTCCCTGTCGCATAGGCGTTTGCAGGGATGTCTGTTACTTGAACGATTGGGATGGCGACGTTAGGGAGGTAGAAATTCAATTCATTGAAATTTGAATCCGCCTGACGTTGGATTTTTCCATAGACATAGTTGTGGATATTGCTGAAATTATTCGCATCGACATAGAGGGTAGCCTCAGCGCTGATTCGTTGACTGTTGATAGACCCAGCAGGAACCCTCATGAGAACAACATCTGGGTCCAGAGGTGTCGCTTTTGGATAAAAGACGGTGATGTCACCTAGAGGCCCACTTTTCGTAAGATCAACATAGCCATCTGCATCGATCCGTAGCATGCTTCCGTTTTGTATCTGCAAAGTGGCCTTTGCTTCCAATTTCCGGGAGCTGGGGATATCGTTCATCTTTAGAAACGGGATGTCTTCGTCATTTGGATCTTTCAATTTCGGATAGTAGACGATGATTTCTTTCAAAGAGCTACTCATGGTAACATCTGCATATCCGCAGACATTAACATAAAAGAGTTCCCCTTGAACAAAGGTGACTTCAAAATCATCGAATATTTTCCATTCGTAGGAGAGGGTTTTTGGTAGACCGTTGACTCGTACTTTTTGACTAAACCAGGGCGAATCGATAATGACTGCAACATTAAATATCGCATTTGCCTGATAGTCAAAGCCATGAGGATCCTTTCGAAGACCGAAACTCATCCATTGTCCTGGTTGTCCCATTATCGTATCAATTTCATCAAAAACAAGAGAGAGACTTGTCCCATCTCCTATCCCGGTATGTATTTGTGATGCATACGTAATTTTTATTTGACTGGGATATTGACTTTCTGTATCGAAATGATAATAGATGTAACCTCCGAGTGGGATAAATTGAGTTTTCAACGTGACAAATGGGCTAAATCCTACTGAAAATGCGATATCGTACTTCAGGGTGTTGGTGCTTGCTTCATATGCACGAAAACCGTATAGGAGCTCGAGGGGAGTAGTTCCACTTGGCTCTGTTTTCATGATTTGCTGGAATATGATTGGGCTGAAGAGATCTTCTTTTGCAAAAGCAAATCTTTTTTCGGTATAGAGAGGGATTCTTTCACCAGGTGTTGTGCGATATCCAACACCTACAGAGAAATAATCATCATCAGCTGGTGAGGCTACAGGATCTTCAGAAATCTGCTCCTCGAAAACAGCGGTTTGAGTGTTTGTCACGCTTCTTCCAAGGATTCTCTGTAAAAGAACAGATCCTATCATTGTGTTTTGACGTATTTTTTGTTGTAATAACTTAAGAAATGCCATGCACGTTCTTATGGGTCGTATGGTTGTCGGTAGGTTATCAAGATAATTCCTTTGAGATGACAGAAATAGATTTGAGCTATACTGGTTTACAAGTCCCCAGTTCACATGAATCTCTGACCAGACTTCCATTCCGGCATAGAGGTCCGAAGGTCCACCGTTTATTTGTCGGACTCGTACAAGGGATTCAAGTGATTTGTATTCTACGTTTGTTTTGGTATTTAATATCGTTGCCCAGTAGAACCCGAATGATACTTTTATGTCATCTTGCGGGTCGCTGTCGACATTAAAGAAGACGTCCTCTGAATAGTAGGGATGTTTGAGAAATTTTTGTTGGAAATCATAAATAGAGACGTCCAGTTGTTTTTGAAATGTCTCATCATTGTATTCCACCCGTACCCACCATTCGAAGATAGTACTCGTAGGCTTAATCCATGGCGCATTTAGAGGACTTTGAACTGATTCTTCAGGGCTTAGAAACGGGTTTTCGTTTATATTAAGGTAGGAATAGAGTGCTGTTTTTAGAATGTCCATTGTTTCTGTGGTTGTTTTTTTATCATCTGTACGATTATCTGTTCCAATGGTTGTTTCATTTTGGTTTGAAAAATTTGCTAAAGCGGCACCAATACCTGACATGCTTAACCATGTCATTAGTATTACAATTACCACTACTATCTGTTTCGTAATCAATACACCTCTTCCTAAATGGTTCTTTTCCCTTCTATATATCTATATATATACTTAGTAGGAGCACCTATAAATACTTTTTTATTACGGGACTGCAAAAATCGTTTCGATGATGCATTTTATCATCCAACAGGGGAGATAGTAATAGTACTGGAATGAACAAAATCGCAGTACTTTATGAAGGTGTGGTGGTATCCCCTCTGAAACCATGGAACCTGTCAGATGATCTTTGTATGATGGATAAACAGGGAACAAACCACAATGTTTTCATACTCTCAACTGATGCGATTTACCATCAGGAAACAATAGAGAACGAAAACTGCTACGGGAGATCCAAAAAGTATGGGAAAAACCATTATCCAAAAAATATTTGAAACACATTCGAACACGACAGCACAGATCGACGATATCATCAATGTCACAATTGATGTACGAGTCGCTCGTGACTTTGGAGGGGCAAACGTCGTTAAACACCTCGAGGAACACAACCTCTCTGTTCATGACTCAAAGCATACGTTTTTTACCTTTGATTGTAACCCTGGTGGGTGTGATCAGAAATACGCGGAGAATCAGCAGATCTGTCGAGTGTTTGCACGAAAACACGGTGTGAAGATCTACGACATAAACACCGGCATTGGCACCCATCTTGCCTTCGAAGAAGGACTGGTGTTCCCAGGGGATACGTTCGTATCAACGGATTCCCATGCTAACATCCTTGGTGCCATTGGAGCATTTGGTCAAGGAATGGGAGACATCGACATTGCACATGCATTTGCATATGGCAAAATCTGGTTTAAAGTCCCTCCGTCTATAAAAATCATTCTGAAAGGAAGACCCTCCAGCACAGCGACCCCTAAAGATGTGGTATTACAGATGAACAAAGAGCTGGGGGCTAACGGTCTACTGGGGTATGCTGCCGAGCTGTATGGTGAATATGTTGATTCATTGTCATTGGACGGACGGGTCACCATAGCGTCGATGGCAACGGAGATGGGCGGGATCATCATTTTTTTCCCCACCAACGAGAAAATCATGGAGTATTACCGAAAATCATTTGGAATCACAGTAAAACCAATCCATGCCGATGATGATGCGCCCTATGAACGGACCGTGGAAATCGATATATCAGACCTCCCCCCACAGATTTCACGTCCAGGTCACCCTGAGGACGTTGTCCAGGTCGAAGGGGTAAAAGGCGTTACCGTTGATTCTGGGTTTATTGGGTCATGTACCAATGGTCGCCTGGAGGATATGAGAGCTGCTGCTGCGATTTTGAAGGATAACACAATCGCGCCAGGGAGAGTTCTAAAGATTGTTCCTGCAACTGATACGATTTGGAACTCTTGCCTTAAGGAAGGATTGATAAAGGTTTTCAAGGACGCAGGTGCCTTGGTTGGGT
>MUGE01000044.1:0-7832 GCA_002900545.1 Thermoplasmata archaeon M11B2D
ATAGACCCGTTTTTTTTTCGTAGGTATATTAATATGTTTCTAATTTAATAAAAAAAATAAATTTATATAGTCATACGATATTACGTCTCCGTTCAACGGGGGAGGTAACAAACTCGGATGAACAAAAGTGTCTGGGAGGACAATGCTGAAGCAAATGTCTGGGAAGACTTTCAGCAATCTTCTTGACTACTATATCGCTTGCCTGCAGCAAGAAGATATGCTGTCCGTCACCTTCAATGTCTCCTCGGAAGGTACCGCGTTCTTGTCCACCCTCTTCCAAACGGAAATGTTGTTCCACACAAACAACAAACAGGTGATGATCCAGAACGCAGACGAAGTACAAAAGTTTTTCCAGACCTCTTTGCTCCAGCAGAAAAACAAAACACTGTTTTACGGTTATCCGATAGTAATTGGTCCGCAAGGAACCATCAGCCCATTATTCTTCATAGAACTGCACATCAAACAGCACAATAACGCGTTTATCCTGGAAAAATCCTCTCCACACCACAAGTTAAATCACTTCATCCTCCTCCACCAGCAATTTTCTGCTGAAGAGATAAAAAAAATCCAACAAGAAATCGAAGAAGAAGAGTTTTATTCTGCTCTGACATCGATCTGTGAAATCCTGCATTTTAAAATCGAGGATTGTACACAAACCCTTGATGAAAAACCATTCAAACGAACCGTTGACCAGAAACTCCTTAATAAAGCAATCCTCTATTTCGCAGAACGAACTGAAATAACACATAATTTAATCGTAGAACTAAATCAGCTGAAAAACAAACCAATCGATGAGCTTGCATCCACAGCCTTGTTTCCTCTTCTCACCGGTTCTTACTCAAAAGAAAAAACAACCAAAGACAACCTTCCGCTCTTGGAAATATTTGCTTTAAACAAAGCCCAGGAAAATGCAGTGCGTCAATCCCTGCATAGTCCTCTTACCGTCATCACCGGACCACCAGGTACAGGAAAATCCCAAGTCGTCCTTAACATTATCGCCAATGCTGTCTTTCACGACAACACCGTTCTCTTTGCAAGTAAGAACAACAAAGCAGTCGATGTTGTAATCAAAAAATTAAACGACCTTCTCCCGTATACGCTCCTTGTTAGAATGGGGCATCAAGGACATCGAAAGAACACAAAATCGCAATTCGAACACCTTATAAAACAGCCTATCGAAAGGATATCAACAACACGATATTCCAAAGACGACATACTTATCATCGCATCTCAGATAGAACATGTTCAACATCAGATTACACGTCTTGCAACGATTAGCGAATCCATTGATATTCTACAGAAAACCTTCGACGAGTTACAGGAACAATTACCAATCGACTCACCTATCCTCGAACAATCAGAACGTCTTGATAAAATCGACCCGGTGTCATTACAAGAAGACCTTATAAAACTCTTTGGAAAACAAAAAATACTTGCGCATTTCTTTACACAGCGACAGCACCGCATACAAGAGCAATGCTTTCGGAAATACTTCGAAGCTCTCTCCATACCACTCCAAACGTATCTTCAAAACAAACGAATCAACAGCAATACACCAATAAAAACAGTGTTACAATGGATTCTTGTTTGGAAAAGACAACAGCTAACCCAAGATGAACTTCAACAACTGAGAAAAACGGCGGCAGATCTCCCCTCGTATTCGGAGCTAAATCATCGCCTTGCTGCGTTTCACAAGAAATACATCGGCATCTCCCAGGCCTTACTCCAGCACCAGTGGATCAACAAATTCGCTAAAGCAAGTGACGAGGACAAACAACAGATCTCCCAGTATTTTCACGTATTAGAACAGCGAGGCTCATGTCTGGGGAATCAAAATATTTTCATGCAACTTCAAACACAGCGATTGCGGTTATTTCAGAAAATCATTCGATACCTGCCGGTATGGGTTGTTACCAATCTCTCTGCGAAACAAAGTTTCCCACTGAAAAACAATCTCTTCGATATCCTTATTATCGATGAGGCATCCCAATGCGACATTATCTCTGCACTGCCCCTTTTTTATCGCGCACGGCACGTCGTTATCATAGGAGATCCCCATCAGCTTAAACATATTTCACTCCTGAGCGAAATCCAAGACCGAGAACTTGCGATGACACATCGGGTCTCAGAGGAGATGTTCACTGTATTTTCCTATACAAAACATTCACTTTATGCTCTTGCGGAACGGATTAAACACAACAACAGTGAGCATCCTGTACTCCTGAACGAACATTACCGATGTCACCCTGATATCATCTCTTTTTCAAATGAGTATTACTATGACAGAAAACTGACGATCTCTACTGATGAAACAAGACTGCTGCACCATCCAAGTCTTCAGGGTAGAATCCTATGGCGACATGTAAAAGGGAAGACCATTCGCACTAAAAGCCCGTATAACGAGGAAGAGGCAGAAAAGGTCGCTGAAGAAACCCTTCGCATATTAAACCTGGTATCATCATCGCAAACATCGCTTGGGATTGTCACCCTCTTTCGTGCTCAAACCGAGATAATCACAGAGAAACTTAAAAAATTCCATGATCTCTTCGAAAATGAAATAACGATAGGAACTGCACATCGATTTCAAGGAGATGAAAAGGACATTATCCTGTTTTCACCAGCGGTTTCCGAAGGCGCAAAATCAGGGACTCTCCACTGGATACAGACCACAAACCAGCTGTTAAATGTCGCGGTCACCAGGGCACGAAGTCTCTTTGTTATTGTCGGCGACCAAGATGTCTGTCGACAAACCACAGGACCTCTCAAAAACTTATCAGACCATGTTGAAATGATAAACACCAACCTTACTAGTGTCACCTCCCCAACAAAACAAATTCTTTATCAAGAGCTCAAAAAACATAACATCCCTATCCATCTCAACTATGTAATCCGTGGTCCCACCCCCGTTCTTGTTGACTTCGCTTTATTCGTCAACGGAAAACGATATGCAATCGAAATAAGAGAAAATCATCTGAAACCAAAACAGAAAAAAATACCACAGACCACATGGAAAACTCGCTGGTTCACTGAACAAGAAATCCTAGTTTCCCTCTCCGATGTGGTTGAAGAAATTGCTCGATTGTGTTAAAGAATTTGTAAATGATTATCGCCCCTTACTTTTTTGTCAATATTTAAATACTCTATCAGAAATACAATTATGTATAAAGGGGATTTCAATAATGGCAAAACTAAACAAACTCAAAACAACAACAGTATTTGTTGCAGTAGGAGTATTTCTTGGAGCAAGTACACTACCAACCATGAACGGCAATAGCTTGCCAGAACCATCAGACGTTTGGTTTTATATAGAGAAAGATATCGCGATGCAAGTCGCCTTGGCAACGCTTAATGAACTTGAAAAAACCGAGTTTTCATTAACCGAACCACTGCAGATAAAAAATGAAAAACAAGAACCGTTATTCTATGTATTCAAATTACAGCCTCAAGGTTATCTAATCGTAACCGGCTGCTATGACCTCCCCCCACTCATAGCGTACTCATTCCTCAATAATTATGAGGAGGATACGAACATCAACCCTCTTTATGACCTGATTTATGCCGATCTGACATTTCGTCTACAAACCATTCACCTTCTTCCAGAAGACATCCTCCAACAGCGACCTCTCCAATGGGATTCCTACATTAACGGAAACAATATCCCCTCTGTAAGATTTGAACAATGGCCGCCGGAAGGCACAACACCGACTGGAGGCTGGCTTCTCACCAACTGGCATCAAAACACCCCCCACAACGACTTCTGCCCTCTTGACATAGCTAATGGAGGAACACGTAGTGTAGCTGGATGTCCAGCAGTTGCCATAGCCCAAATATTAAACTATCATAATACAACAATGCATAGTGTTTTTGATGATAGTGATGACTACTACCATAATTATCTAGGAAACCAGTATTGGATTGATAATAACTATGAAACCTATGATTTTCCTGCGTTTCCCCAGCTTAATAGCTATCTTTCTACACTTCAGTCGCATTATGAAAACCATATTCCTCCAACCAATGATGACAAAGCAGCAATTACCTTTGCCTGTGGTGTTGCCGCAAGACAAGTCTATGGCGCATCCGGCTCAGGAACCTATAATGTAAACCAGGCATATCAAGCCTATCAGCGATTCAACTGTTCAACATCCGCATTATTATACCCAAGCAGCCCAGATCTCTATGATAGAATGCTGAATAATATGAAGGATGCACTGCCCGCTCATCTCGCAGTGGTAAACCCACAATGGACGGCGGGACACAACGTTGTCGTCGACGGATATAATACTGATGAATATTATCATGTGAATTTCGGATGGGGTGGCGTTTATAATGGATGGTATCTCATCCCTGATGAACTCCCCTATAGTTTGACCGTTATTGAAGGTGTCATTGTAGATATTCTGAAAAACACGGCTGTTCCCGATTTAACTTGCGAAGGGACGCTTGAATGGGTCAATGCCACACCAAATGAGGCTATTACCGGCTATTTTTCAGTTCATAATATCGGGGAACCGGGATCATATCTCGATTGGGAGATTGCATCATTCCCAAGTTGGGGGACCTGGACGTTTACCCCATCAGATGGTAATAATCTTAAACCAGAGGACGGACCAGCTAACATCTCTGTAGAAGTCGTCGTACCAGATGTTGAAAATTATCTCTTTACAGGAGAAATCAAAGTAATAAACAGAGAAAACAGCAATGATTTCTTCCTTGTTCCAGTCTCCCTTCATACAGGAAAGAACGACATTGGAAAAGTATCCTGTAACGGGTCGTTAACCTGGACGGATGTCAAACCCGAGGAAACGATGACCGGCAGTTTCACCGTGGAAAATAGTGGTACGCCATTATCTAACCTAAGCTGGGAAATCGTCAACTGGCCAGATTGGGGAACCTGGACGTTTACCTCCTTAGAAGGAACTGGTCTCGCACCAGAGGACGGACCAATAACTATTAATGTCAGTGTCATTGCACCGAAAAAAAGAAACACGCAGTTCACCGGGGAAGTCGTTATCCTTAACATCGAAAACAGCAGCGATTATGATACAATACAAGTCATGTTAGCCACACCATACAAAAGACAATCATTCATTCTGGATATCTTCTATGCTTTCATGCAGCGATTTGAAACAAGATTGTCCCTATTTCGTTTTCTTTTTACATAATAAACACTCTCTTCTTACTCTTTCATAAAAGAACCCAGTTGGGAGAGGCATACTTAATAAACAACCGACAGTTTCGAGAAAACGATGGACGCCCTAAAACACCTACAACCATCCATAAGGGAGCATACATGAGATTTTTATTGATCTATCCTCCTTCAGAACCATTTTTCATACAAAAAAATAGGATGTTCTATGGATTGTCCCCTCCTCTTGGCCTTTTATACATCGCAAAGGTACTGGAAGCAGATGGAGACACCGTCAGCATCCTTGATTACTCCGCAGAACCCTTTGATGAACATAAGCTTATCACAGCAGCCTGTGCCGCAGATGCATTTGGAATAAGCGTCTTAACTCCGTTCTATCAACAAACAAAACAACTAATTGAATTGATTAAACAGCATAACCCAACTAAACCAATCATCATCGGTGGCCCTCATTGTCTCCTCTTTCCAAAGGAGGCATTGCGTCAAACAGGAGCGGCTATTGCAGTCTTCGGGGACGGTGAGCAAGCAATACTTGCATTAAAAAAAAGGCTTATGAACAAAGAAGATTTCCAAGAAATACCTGGAGTAGTATATCAGACAGATCATGGAGTCAACCAAGGCCCTGCATCGGAACTCATAGCCGATCTTAACAGCATCCCGTTTCCGGCACGCCATCTCGTGAAGCACGCTGTCTATGGCCGCGAATACAACCCGTTCCTAAAAGCAGGCGAATTCACTTCGATTATCACAAGCAGAGGATGCCCCTATCGCTGTCGTTTTTGTTCCCGTGGATCGATATCTATGCAGCAATATAGGGTGCGGTCAACAGAGAACATTCTTACAGAGCTAAAAGAAATCCAGAACCAAGGATATCGGCATGTTGCATTTGTTGATGATTGCTTCCCTGTCAATACAAAGAAGGCGTCTGATTTATTCGATGCGATCATTTCCGAGCATCTTGCTTTGCGATTCTCAATAACAGCAACGCGGGTCGATCTAGCAGATGAAGAGCTCTACAAAAAAATGAGACAAGCCGGGGTTGCCCATGTTCAATTTGGTTTGGAATCAGGCAATCAGGATGTTCTTGATTTCTACAATAAACACACATCGATAGAAGCAATACAAAATGCAGTTCATCTGAGCCATCGGATAGGATTTTTCACCATCGGGTCGTTTATCCTTGGTGCACCATTTGAGACCATTGATCATTTTAAAACAACTCTTGCGTTTGCAAAAACCCTTCCCCTAGACTCCGTGTCATTTCTCCCTCTACGGTACATGGCTGGCTCTGACCTGTGGAACCGTGCGGTACAGGAAGGGAAAATTACCAAGGATGAATATGTCGTTATCGCTGATAAAGACAGAGGATTAGGCATGTACTCAAAAGAGGAACTGCTGAGGTTTTGTATAAGTACGCAACAGTCGTTTTATATGAGGCCAACCTTTTTTATTACTCTTTTGAAAAAATCACTGAAAAACAACGATATGAGCTTTATGCATTCATATCTCTCCGTTGCCTTCTCGTCTATGAAGAAAATCAGAAAATCAGCAGGGAAGATTCGCCCTATACTCTCATAGAAAGCCTCAAAAAAGGAATGGCGAAATATTCAAAACATCAGATTTCTTCTAGCCTTTGCTTTATGAAGATACGACACGCAAGAATACAGGATGCCGACATCATCGTCTCTCAGAATATCGCACTTGCAAAAGAATCGGAAAATGTTTCTCTTTGTCCAGAAATAGTTTCTGCAGGGGTAACGGCAGTAATCGCAGACCCGACCAAGGGGTTTTATCTTCTCGCTGAAGAGCAAGGGAACGTCATTGGGCAACTCCTGGTTACCTATGAATGGAGTGACTGGAGAAACATCCCTATTTGGTGGGTCCAAAGCATTTACGTCCAGAAAGGATGGCGAGGAAAAAAAGTGTTAACACGATTGCTTGAGACGGTATCGCAACAAGCACATCACCACGGAGTAAAGAGTCTCCGTCTCTACGTGCATCAGAATAACACAGCAGCAGCTCTCGCCTATGAAAAACTAGGTTGGAAACCGGCTTCTTACAACCTGTATCATCTCCCGCTCTAAGTGGATTACTATCTCAGGATGTACGAAACAATATCAGGATTTATTGTTTTATGTCTGCCTCTGCTGATATAATCGTAGAGCGATGGCAAAAAAAGACACGATGACAAGCACCCTAGCAGCATCAAAAACTGGGATTGCTTTTTGGTCAGGTTCGTTCGAAGAATCAGATTCTTGGATAGGCTCCCAAGCATCACCTACCGATGGTTCATCAATGACAAAGGCAGTGATCACATCGAACTGTATCCAAGCTATCTTCGTGTCATTTTTATTGAATTGTACAAAAACCTCCAAAGGCGCATAGGCATTAACCCATGAGGTATCCTGGCGGATCTTCATCTTCCAAACATATGTAACACTCTGACCAGATTTTGGGAGATGCCGGCACTCAAGGAGTTGTTCCATGCTAGTAGGTCCTTCCAGGACCTCATAAACTGGTGTTCCAAACTCATGGAGTTTTATATACAACATACAAAGGTCTGTGCTCGTGGTCACAACAATTCGTATCTCAAACGACTCACCACGGCGCATCAAAGGATGTGCCGTCGCATTCACCCACCCACCATCTGTGCCTTTGAACCACGCATACGCAGACCCATATG
>MUGE01000045.1:0-7816 GCA_002900545.1 Thermoplasmata archaeon M11B2D
AAAATCTCATCAGCAGGGTCACCTGCTTCGACTGCGATATCGACCTTCCCTATCTTACCTTCGAGGTTCTTTGCGATTTTCCCAAGACTTTCCATCGCCTTCTCCTTAAAGGTGCCAGGGGTAACAACCGTGCTTCAATCAATGGTTGGTAGCAGCATGTTAGTAAAGGTTGATTCAACTAATGCAGCAGGGATGACCGTCAGAAGAACTAGTTCATCTTCAGGTGTTGAGCATTGGACTGCTACATCAATGGCTTTTGTTGAAGCTTCTGATCCATCATAGGCGACAAGTAATCGTTTCATATTTCACCACAGTGCTGCTAGTAATGAGGAACTGACTAAAAAAGATTGTGTATTCTCTCATAAGGAGAGATAAGGGGTTTTCTCTAAACAAATTAGATGAATACTCTTTGTCCGCCTGAATCGTACAACATTACTTACATAAATACAAAAGAAAATCTGAAAGTGGTAAACCGTCCTGCCAACGCATGATAAAATTCCCACTTTTACTAGTGGAAAGCTTTGGGAGTCGATTCTGTAAAATCTTGGCTCGTCCCTCAAGCTGTTGAACCTCCATGGTAAAAAGCCGCCAGCAATCACCTCCATGTCCCTTCAGGCGAAACCCATAGATTGGCAATGTCCTTGTTTTCTCACATTCACGCTGCATCTTTTCCGCCTGTCGTTGCAATTTCCCATCAACACTACTGAAATGCAACGTGTCTATAGCACTTGCTTTGATCTCCATAAGAAAAGAGATATCGCCTCTCAACGCAACCAAATCAACGCCAAACGACCCGGCAGCACGCACGACAATAAATGGTTTTTTCTTGGCAAGATAGTAATTCCCTTTCTCCAGCGCAGAGCATGTTTTTGTCACCTTGGAAAGTATCTTTTCATCCCCCTCAAGAATGCCTTTTAATTCCCGTTCGTACACGCTGCTCATATGAAAAAGGTAAAATACCTCGTTATGTTTTAATGTTTGGGATTGGAGCTTTCAAAATAGTCGGCGATGTGGTGGACAGCATATGAGCAAAGACGTTCTGGTCAAAGAAGTCATGAAGACAAAACTGGTGATTGTACAACCATTTACGACGGTTTTAGAAGCAGCGCGAATTATGAGAGATAATAAAATCGGAAACGTAATCATCTCTGAAAGGCAACATCCGATTGGAATACTGACTGAAAGCGACATTATCAGAAAGGTTGTCTGTGAAGCAAAAAACGCTTCAGATGTGCTTGTTGAAGAGGTCATGAGCAGCCCTATTATTATCGCAGAGCCATATATTACGCTCCAAGAAGCTTTAAAGATTATGGGAAAGTGCAATATCAGAAGACTTCCCATCGTTGAAAACAATGTGCTTGTTGGAATTATCACGCAACGCGATATCTCACGAATATCACCAGCGTTAAGTGAAATCGCATATGAATGGTCAAGCATCGAAACGAAAGATCAGAAGTATGTACAAAGCCGGATTTTCTCTGGAAAATGTGAGGATTGCAGCACATTATCAACACACCTGAGAAGTGTTGATGGCCGATTGCTCTGTGAAGATTGCATTGATGGATTGAAATATGAATAATATCTTTTGAATAATAAAAAGGAGGAAGACAGTGATGAAAGTAAAGGAAATAATGACGACGAAAATAATTTCGGTAGATAAAGACGATAGCCTCAAGCATGTACTTGATCTTATGAAAAAGAATAATATCACAAAGATACCGGTACTTGAGGAAAAAAAATTTTTTGGTCTTGCGACAGACAATGTGATTGCATATAAGCTTGGTTCTATACGGAAGCGAGGGGTCACCGCGTCTCGTTTGCATGCATCCTCTGTGACTGAGAAACAGGTAAAAACCATATCCCCTGAAGAGGAAGTAAAAAATATCTTGAAATCGGTTGGTGAACCAGGACCAACGATGCTTCCTGTCGTTGAGAAAGATAAACTTGTTGGAGTAGTAACAAAAGCGGATTTATTGCCGTTGGTGACAAATACAAATCAACTTCATTCGATTATGCAGAAAAAAGTTCATGTTGTCAGTCTGGATGACCGAGTTGTTCATGCACGACGAATCATGATTACAGAAAATGTCGCTCGTCTGCCTGTTCTCGAAGAAAAGAAACTAGTCGGAATCATCTCTGATATTGAGATTGCCTTAGCATTTGCTTCATTGAAAAAATCATTTTCATTGGGGAGACAAAAGCACCATCTCGACGAACTGCTTGTAAAGGACGTGATGCGATGTCCAGTTATGTGGTCGGATCCATCAATGAGCATTTTTAATGCAGCACAATTAATGATGAATCAGAACATCGGAGCCTTGCCCCTATTAGAAAATGATAAGCTTGTAGGGATGGTAACAAGAACAGATTTATTACGGACAATCGTGATGTAAAAAGCTTTAAAGTTACCAAGACGATTTCCTATTGCATGACATATCATATTCCCTCTGATGATACGATCCTTGGTGCGGTAAGAAAAGTTTTTAAGAAATATCATACGGTGACTTCACAACATAAACTAAAAAAATTCGTTGAAAAAGAACTACACACAAAGAAAAAACAATTCCACGTCAGTGAACAACGATTACGGATGCTTGTTTTAAATAGTGGTTTAGCTTCTGCTGAGATTCGTACAAGGGAAGGTGATCCAGATAAGATCCTGCATAAGTGTCCTGTCTGTGGAGGATCGTTACAGCGGGTGAAAAATCAGACGATTTATGGGGGGGAGGTAACCTTGGAATTTCGATGCGATATGTGTGGATATTGGACAGGAAAGAAAAAGAAGATACCGACATTATACATATTTCATCCAAGGTAACTTGTTTTTTTAAACTGTATTGACTATCGGAATAATTATTTTTGTATCACCAGTGATATAATAATAGGAGAAAAAATATAGTTTTACATGCATCAAACAGATGAAAAAATCACAGGATTGCGGCAGGAATTAAATCAAGGGATTTTATCGTGACTATACCAAAAGTAGTTTTTCTTGATTTTTTTACTGTTGCTTGTAATCATTGGAACTAACTTAGGGCTCTTTTTTTCTCTCACGAATCTCTCGATGTAATCTTGTTATTTCACTTTCAAGCTGCATTAAACCAAGATCTACTCCCATCTCTTTAATGAAGTTGAGATGATCATCGCTGAGTGTATTGCGAATTTCTTTTATGAAAAAATGTCCAGCATTGTCACCAAGGGACCGATTCATGGAATCGATAATTGAATGAATCGCCTGGCCCAACTGAGTAAGTGATACGGTATTAATACCAGACATGACAGTAACAACATCCCCTGAGTCCTCTTTATAGAAATTGTTACTGATGCGTATATGTTTCAGAAATTTGTATTTCGTTTCCAACTGTTTCATGAGATCTTCAATAGTCATAATCGTATAGGGAAAATCTGTTTTTCTGCTAGAAATCGAAATAAGTGTTTTTAATACACTCTTTATGATTTCTGATTTTTCAGGTGACGACATATCCCATCTCTCGTCAGTCGGTGGTTGTTTTCCCAAATATCTAATATCATTGATAGTACATATGTATTAAAACCTTTGCTGAAAAAGACTGATTCGTGTATTTGGTCGTATGAATCTTTGGGTTTATGACAGGAACTTCTTCTCGGCAGGTAGTAAATATCTGGAAAAAGGCTTATTTTTTCTTGATTTGTTTTTTTAACAGAAAAAAAAAGAGAGCGATAAAAACAATGACAGTTTCAAAACCAGGTGTAGAAGTCGTCGTCTTATTATTTCCAATGCTGAGAATGTAGATATAATAACCAGAGTTAGTAGAATCCTGTGAGACATAGGGGGATGTTGGCCTAAAACTAATGTTAAGAGGGACGTCTCCAGAAAGTATCGTTGGCCAGCTTTCTAATATGAAGGCTTTTTCCTCATCTGATTCTAAGGAATAACTCAGAGGTTGCATTGTAAGATTCCCACTTCCTTCTGGGTCCTGGAATTGTACAGAAATGGCAGGTGAAATTGTATCACCTGTGTTACATAATATGACACAAATTCTATATTCTCGAATGGTCATTTCTCCTACAGGAGGACGGATTTTTATTAGCTCCACTGATACATCCTTTATTGAGAGATGAGCCTGAGCGGTACACACAGGACCAAGGATGCTGATAAAACCTAAACCCACCAAGATTCCCATCATAAAGAACACTATTTTTGAAGTCATATGATACCTCACCATATCGTACAAACGAAAATAATATATTTAAACTTCATCCTACATGCGAACATCCTGTTTCCAACCATCCAAATCGAAATACATCCTCTTCATTAAGGTCGTTTCACATCCTGAAAATGTAAAAAGAACGAGTAGGAATAACAATTAGCGAAGAACCTAGAATACAAAAAGGTATTGACGTCTTCGCAAGAAATCCCAAGACATCGAATCTTCTTACAAAAAAAGCAATTATCATCACATTATGTTCACATCCAAGGAGATTGTGTGTCGTACTTTTTGAAAACGAGGATACCGTTTAGGCAGAACACCTAACAACCACACAGGTTGAATAATGTAAAAAAGAATGATTCCTATCTCAGAACCGTTTCTTATTGTCCCGGAGCCCTTCCACAATTTGCTTACCAAGATCAGTAAGCCTGTATAATTTTATATCCCGATGTTTTCCTCCATCGATCTGTTCAACAAGTTGTAAATTAATAAGAGATTCATCATCTCGATATCTAGTGTTCATACCACGGATAGCACCAATCACATTTGTTGGCGTGGTTTTCACGCGAAAGGCAATCTCAGATGTATAACTCCCACTTGGACTGATATCAAAGAGATACTCCGCTATTTTCTTCCGTACGCTACTTCTCCGAAGCGACCTAATAATAAGAGGTTTCAATATCTCTGGAGAAATCGCTGCCTTCGTTTCGTCCTGCATCCCATCCACGAAATCAATATAGTGAATAGCATGGTAATTAATAAGCTAATCGATTTAAAATGATGCGAAAAAGTGGGCCAGGCCGGATTCGAACCGGCGGCCTTCGCCGTGTGAGAGCGATGTCATAACCAACTAGACCACTGGCCCAGAATTATCTCAAGATTAATAGTGTGAATTTAAGAGTAAGATAAATGCTTTTCGTTCAGTGCAACCGTCATAGACGAGTCTTCTTAAGGAAAACCTTATCAAGTGTAACAAGGATAACCTCTCCAAGAAAACAGCAACCGAGGGATATCCGTTGGCAAGATGGAAGTTGTTTAACTGGTTGAAAAAGAAAGAACAACCACACGCAGAAAATGAAATAACAACAGAAGAAAAAATCGAATATAGTGAAAAACAAGACAAATCGGAAACTCAAAAAAAACAGACAGAAACTCCAATCAAAGAATACGATGAAACACTCTATTCAAAAGGGTCTGAACAAAAACAACCATCGACAGCATCTCACGAGAAGAGGCGGCCACTAAAGAGAACAAGTTGGGAAAACGCGAATACAATCGAAGAGAATATCGATGGCATGAAACGCAATCAGACACAATCAAATGCGTGTAGTGATCAAGACAAGGAGGATATCGACAAAAAAGTCGATTATATCCTACTAAAGAAGAAAAGCAGACTTTAACAAAACCTCCTTGACAGCGGAGTATTTTTAAGACTTGTTTTCTTTTCTGTTTTACAGAAAGGATTGGTTAACGTGATAGTAGTATTACGACTTGGACATCGAATCGATCGTGACAAACGGATTACCACGCATGTTGCGCTAGTCGCCCGGGCATTTGGTGCTGACGGCATCCTTATCACCACGAAAGATGAAAAAATACAGAAGAACGTCCATGCAGTCTGCAAACGGTTTGGCGGGAATTTTCAAGTCCAAACAGGCGTCGATCCTAAAAAAATCATCAAATCATGGAAAGGATCCATCATTCATCTCACTATGTATGGTGAGGAGCTAGAAAAAGCAATAAACCACCTTGATGCAAATCGTGATCTCCTAATTATTGTTGGAGCTGAAAAAGTGCCCCCGTACTATTATCAGGTCGCCGATCTCAACGTCTCAGTAGGAAATCAACCTCATTCCGAGGTTGCTGCATTAGCACTATTCCTTGACCGATATACCAAAGCGACCTGGCAAAGAAAAAAATTCCATGGAAACATTCAAATTGTCCCCTGTGTTAACGGCAAAAAGGTTCTCGTAAAGGATAAGACATGAGCACAATCCCAAATCCTGGGCAATGCCTACGATTATTAAAGGACGCTGGATGTTCTGATGAGGTTATTGCCCATTGTAAGGCAGTACGAAGAGTCGCGATCAGGATAGCGAAGAAGGCCCATGCGAATATGAAGCTAGTGGAGGCAGGAGCATTGCTCCATGACATCGGGCGATCGAAGACCCAGGGAATTATGCATGGGGTTGAAGGAGCAACAATCGCTCGTCGTCTAGGTTTACCAGAACGTCTTGTAACCATCATCGAGAGGCATGTAGGAGCAGGGATACCAAAAGACGAGGCAATCGCACTTGGCTTACCACCAAAAGACTATATGCCCTTGACACTGGAAGAAAAAATCGTTGCCCATGCCGACAATCTCATCGAAAATAACCGTGAGCATCATATTGAAAAAGAAATTGAAAAGGCATTACAGAAAGGACACATAAAGCATGCGATTCGTCTCAGGGAGTTACATCAGGAGCTTAGCCAGCGATGCGGGATGGATCTGAATAATATCTAAAACAGACACCCGAAAAGATATATACGATATCTGATATTTACCTGAAAAACACTTGCAGGGGTAGCCAAGCATGGTCAACGGCGCAAGGTTGAGGGCCTTGTCCTGTAGAGGTCCGCGAGTTCAAATCTCGTCCCCTGCACTAACTTCTAAAAAAAGAAAATTTTATTACGACGATGTCAACTCCGAGGTACTGGTCCATTGGCAGTCAAATCAGAGCAAGCCGATTCTTGGGTGTTGAAAGATATGAGAAAAAAACCATACGCAATCGTTATAGGGTTTGTCATTGGTATTCTTATTATCCTCTTAGCCGTGCAATTCCTGGCCGATGCTGCAGCAATAAATGAATGTACAATATATATTAAGGATGTCCGCTTGGCTGATATTGGTCTTACCTCATGTGACCTCTGGGTGACAATAAATTTTACCAACCCAACTAGCCGAGATTTCTCTGTAGAATCCGCCACCTTCGATGTCTTTGTCGCCAATAGTTATGTGGGAAATAGCGATTTATCTCAATTTTTTATTCCAAGTAAATCTTCAAGAGAACACGTTATTTTGTTAACACTTCTGTATTCTGATATTGCTCATGCGGTAATCGAGGGCATTAAGAATAAAAATTTCGATATTTATATCTCCGGTGAAGCACAAGCATATGTATTTTATGGGTTATTTACCGTTTCAGTACCATTTTCTGCATCATCAACTTACTCGTAGAATCAGTATCAGCGTATCTCCTTCAGAAAATGAGTATACTATAGGTTGGTTCACTGTAAAAAATAAATACCAGGATATCCTTAGGAACGTGACAAGTAAGAGCGGAACAATCTAATCCTGTCTAATCCGTCGTTACGAAAAAGTCGATATATTTGCATAAACCTCATATGAAAGATACATGCAGTAATCCTCGAAGTCTTGTAGATATGTTCGACCTTCAATGAAAAAAAAATTTCTCGTTAATCTATAGCTATTCTAAAGCTGTTGATATTTAAGATTCACTGGACATCAGCAAGTTCCTCTTTTATTACACCATCAAGTCTTGTTCGAAGATTACCTGGTAGATCTGTCTTATATATCTTAAAGAACGTGTCGCGCAGTTCATCCTCACGGGCAACTGCTTCTG
>MUGE01000046.1:0-12201 GCA_002900545.1 Thermoplasmata archaeon M11B2D
CGTTTCCCTTACTTCAAACTCTCCTAAAGTTCATGTAGTCTTCTATCTTGTTTTTTTATTGTTTTATCAAGGGATAAGAAATATATATGTATATATATCTTTTTAATGATTAAAGACTCATCTTTGTAACGTCACACCACGCTGGTTCTGATACGTGCCTGACCGCTCATGATACAATGCTTTTGGTATCCGCTCAAGATTCTCAAAAACAATCTGACAAAAACGGTCACCAATCGGGATTTCCACATCCGTATCACTGGCATTAAAACACCCAAAGGTAAGTGTCCCATGAAACCCGGCATCGACCTTCCCAAAGCTTGCCATGATGCCTCTACGTGCATAACTAGACCGAATCCATAACTGAGAAGTAATCTGAGGTCCCATTTTAACAAATTCCTTGGTACTAACGGCAAACCAAGTCAGTGGTGGGATGACCGCAACACCATCCTTGATATGCCGGTCTGTTTTCTTAATAAATATTTCCTCAATAGAAAGATCATACCCATTTGGGGTCAGGTTCCTTTGCACAAACGGCTCTATACCAAGCTCACCCTGCTTTAGCGCTTGTTCGATATCTAAATCGGAAAGAACAGCCATAGCAACCACACAAGACTACCCTATGATCGTTACCTTATTAATCACCACATTCTGAATCGGTTTGTCGTTTGCATCAGTCTTTTCCGTAGATATACTGTCAACGATATCCATTCCTTCGATAACCTTCCCAAACACAGGATGCGCACTGGAAGGCGGTTTTTTATCAAAATCAAGATAACAGTTATCGATCACATTGATGAACCATTGGCTCCCCCCAGTGTTTGGTCCACGGTTCGCCATAGCAATCGTACCCCGCACGTTACTAAGGTCCTTATGAAATTCATCCTTGATCGTATACCCTGGGCCACCTGTCCCGTTTCCCTTTGGACATCCACCTTGGACCATGAACTGGGGGATTACCCGATGGAAAATCAATCCATTGTAGAAACCTTTGTTTACAAGGGTAATGAAGTTCTCAGTCGTGATTGGTGTTTTATCTTCATAAAGCTCTATGATAAACTTGCCTTTGTTCGTATCAAACATCGCCTTTCGATTTACCATGCTTACTCCTCTTTATTTATTCACTTTCCAGCGTTATTCTATAGATGACCACATCCACGTCCGGCTTCGTATCATCACCGGTATCAACCTCGGAGATTGTATCGACAACATCCATCCCTTCAATGACCTTCCCAAAAACAGCGTGTTTGCTTGTTAAGGGTTCCTTATCGTAGTCAAGATACGTATTATCAACGACATTAATAAAAAATTGACTGCCTCCCGTGTTTGGCCCGCTATTAGCCATGGATATCGTCCCACGGACATTGCTTAAATCAGGATGGAATTCATCAGGAATGACCCAGCTCTCCGGGTCTGCAGGATCCCCGTACCCTTGATGATACTCTGCTGCATGACCACCAGATCCATCACCGTTTGGGTCTCCACCCTGAATCATGAAATCTGCAATGACCCTATGAAAGATTAAATTGTCATAATACCCATTGTTCACATGATCAACAAAATTCTTTGCAGTAATAGGAACTTTATCAAGAAATACCTCTACTTTAAAGGTCCCCAGGCTTGTCTCAAAGACTGCAACGGGATTTTCCTTTGCCGTATCATTGCCATTGGAAAGTAATGATAAATTCTGAAGTAATGCAAAAGCAACAACAGCAATCACAACAATAATAAGAACAAGTGCAACAAAGATCCATTTCCGTGATGATTTTTTTAGTTTCTGAGGTGGATTATCGACCCGCTTTCTTGGCTTATCTATTGGACTCATGATGTTTTCCCCACAACAATAAGTAGTATCTGGGATGTCGCATCCACTTTTAAAAGTTTTTGAAAACTCAATCTAAAGTTACTGGATGCTAAACGAAGAAATCTCAGATTGTTTCGTATTGCCGGCGCTATCCATAGCAACAATCCAGTAGTTAATCACCTGGCCAGTCGGAAACTGACCAAGCTGTTTACCAAACAGCGGGGCGTTTGACTCATTGAACAACGGGTCTTCCTCATGACGAGACTGCACAGGATACTCACCATACCGATACATTTCATAGGATATTATCTCAGTCCCATTATTTAAGAAGAGGACGACAGTACGCAGATTAAATGGTCCGGTCGTTGTCACGTTTGCATAAATGATTACGTTGCTTGTATTCAGAAGATCTTCAGGATCGTGATAGATGTCAACAATCTCAGGGCCCCAGGAATGGCCACTTTCGTTAAGGACAAAGGAACAAGAATGGCTCGACCATAGACCTTGGCTATCAATGGCTTTTATCGTAAGGACATAATCTCCAAGGGGAAATCCTGTCAAATCCCAAGAGAGGTTCCAGGTAGTCGTACCATATGCAAGTTTTGTTACATTATTTAAAGTGATTTCTACATGGTCGATACCAACGTTATCAACACTATACCCAGAGATATCAAGAATATTCTGTTCAACGATAGCACCATCAGAGGGATGTTCAACAAAAAGATAAGGAGGGATCGCATCGATTAAAAAAACAGTTCTTTCATCAGAGATATTCCCAACACTTGTAACAGTGATACGATGAGTGCCAAGAGAAGTCCCTGAGGTGTTCCATGCATACGACCATTCGCCGTTCATCACAGGACATTCAGTCGTAGAAGGATCAGAATCAATGGCAAGAGTCACAATCTCTGTTGTCGCAATTCCAGAGAAAACAACTGTATCACCAATGTTGAACAGTGGCACCTCAAAAAGAGAGGTATGCGGAGTGACAATCTGTATACGGTCTTTTATCGTCTGGACTGAAACATCCAAAGAAAAATCAACAATAGCATATGTCTCACGGGCAGGGTTCCGAAAGATGAAATACCAATCTTTATCCTGAGGTGAGACATAAATCGTTGCGTTCATCGTGCTACTAGCATCATCAAGATAATTGTAACAGGTAAACTCATCGCCCTGCTTGTATCGTTGAAAATTTTCTTGGTCAACGAAAAAACATTCGACACCATTTGAAAACTCATACCGACCGATACCATCGTTTATAAAATGCTTCTGCAATTGATACAAGTTCTGAATAAACGAAAGATGAAATCGACATTCTCCAGATGATAGGTCATGATTGGTAAACCGTTGGGGTTTCTTGGAGACATCAAAGAGGACTATGTTGAATTCCCTATCTCCCTTGTTGCTGCCTGTCTGAAGAGTCCGTAGGGTATTATGACGTGCGAGTTGCCAGGGTTTTTTCAAATTACCCTGCTGAATCAAAAAAAAGTAATCACGGTTCTTCCCTAGAGTAAATGTGCATTTTCCCTGCATATTCGTATATTTCCATATTGTAATTGTAAAACCGTCAATGATATCAGGCATTGCATCAAACCGATGCTCAACCTTTTCAAAAAGAAATGTAAGAAGTCTTCCTTTTAAAAATTCGGGTAGTTTATCCCAGATGCCCTGGATTTTTTCCCAGATTAGGTTCTTGTAATAGGTGATATCCTTTGGACCTTTGACAAGGACAATGATTCGTGCGCCGTCCATCGGTTGTAAAAAGAGATCTTTGACTTCAAAGCTGACAGTTATGCAATCCTCTTCATGGATGTACCGTGTGGTATCCTCAAGGATGGCCCCATCACCCTTCCACTGGTAGACCGCAGACATGTCCTTCCCCCAGTCGTAGGCGTACACATCAGGCTTATCAACCGCACCACCCGTGTCACTCCACCAGTTGTCGTTCTCATGCCAGCCTCGTTCATAGAACTCCCGCCAGACATGATCCTCACCAACGTTACATGCAGCGATGGACGGGATGAGCAGTGAACGTTGCGCGGCAATCGCTATCTTTTGTAGCTCACCGCACCAGCCGTTATGCTCATGGGCAATCACACTGGCAAGCCCAGGTCTGTCACCAACAGCAGGATACGGCACGGTTTTACCAATCCAATAGCTGACTGCCTCAATCGCGGTAGGATGTTGTGTTATACATTCGTTCCATAGGCGGGCTCCTGGTTGAAAATACGATTCATTATCCCAGAAATACTGGATTGTTGATATCTTTTCTTTTAATAATGGATACCCTAGGTCATTATGCTCAAAAAGATAATTTCTCCATAATGGTCCATACACTGCATCAATTTCTTCAGTGGTTATCTTTGGATGCACCACATACCAGTAATAAATCTCAGGTGGAAACTCAAAATATTGTTCTGTTCCGTTCTCAAGAACAGTGTATCTGATTGTAGAAAAATAATCACCCGTCCCGTCATCGTATTCCACGATATCAGCATAAGCTATCCATTGATCATGTTCATATAACGCCTCAGCATTTTCTTTAAGAATTATCGCAGAGGGAACTCTTCCAATAGGACAACATGCGATGGAAAATGCGATCTCATCAGCATATTGTGTACTCGAATTTAACAGAACATTCGCATAACTTTCTGGATTGCTAAGAGTATGAAACTGACTGGTAAGTCTCGGTTGAATCCATCTGGGCGATTTTGCTATCGCTAAAATGACGTTCTCAGATAACCCGCTCGTTGTTGGTTCATATTCCTGTGGCGTTAATGTCAGGTTTTGTGAATCAAATCGTATGTAATATTCTGATTCTGGAGGGATTTCAATTCCCCTAGATACCTTTGAGACACATGTCAGATCCATTCCAAGAGTCAGATCAAGTCTGTTAGGTAGACCATACACCCCTGGTAAAATAAATGTAAACGAGACACAAACAACCCAAAGTATTTTTACAGCGGAAACGACCTTTGATGTGATATGCATAGCCTCCTTTCAAGAATTTAATACGAATTCCCTCTATAAATAGACTTCGCATCATCAAGAATGTCGTAATGATCTAATGCGATCATAAAGAGGATGAATCGATAACGGAGAATCTGAGAACATCGCTGTTTTGAATATACCAACGACAAGTCTGTTTCCAATAAATCCAAACGTATAGCTATTTGAAATCAAGATAGTTTCGCCGGAACGGTATATATGGGTAGTTGAAGAAATAATAACCAATAAATTTTTCGCTTTCACTGAGATAAATTCTTCTGTCTGATTCTTCTCCGATATAGACCCAAAGATATAGGATCGTTTGAGGGAAACAACCTCCACAATCAAGGGTGATGACCAGGCGCTCTCCTCCTGATACACATCCTTTGCTTTCACCTTGATTTCATAGATGCCTGTCCTGTACCATTGGTGAGAGAGGTTTACCTCCTGTCCGTTTTCGAAGGGACCAATCCACGATGTATTCGTTCCATCGCCCCAGTCCACAAAATATTCAATGGTATTACCATTTGGATCATGCGAGGAAAACACATACTCATATACCCCACCGACAAAGCATTTCGTCTCACCAGTAATCGTTGGTGTAGAGGGTGGTTCATTAAATCGATGAAGGGCAACATCTAAGATTTCCGCACTAGATAAGTTAACGGTGATCTGATGCTCTTGAGAATGATACCCATCCACAGAGAAATTCACGGTATATGTCCCGGGAGGGAGAAACAAATGGTATCTCCCGTACCGTGGTTCACTTATGAAATGTTCCCCATTTGGAAATGTGATTCCTTTAAGTATTATTGAAGCAACCAGTGGTGCACCATTATAGGAATCTGTCACATGACCACTTATAGTGATTGGGCGTTGTAGCAACCATAACGTCCCAGGCCAGACCAATGCTGCTTCAGAGAGAGCGCTAGCGTACGTTGGTTGAAACGTGGTATGCGTCTCAATGAGGTTAGCATACGAACCGTTATAGGCAAGGTGCCATTGATAATTTTCACCATCTGCACTCGCAAGACGAGTCGAGCCGCCATACCCAACGGCATAGGAAAGACGAACTGCCTCTGACTGAAGGAAGCTTGTAAACGGATGAACAAGGGAGAGATACCCATATAAAACCTCACGGCCATAGGAATGATAATCAAGCACTTTTGCAAAATGTCGATCATTACCAAATACCACCATAGTCTGTGTCTCTACTTCAGAGGCTGGGCTAGCACCCTTGTACGTTTCATCGTAAGGATTTGTGCTTCCAGAACCTGAGGAATACCAACCAAATGGATAATTCCGATTCAGGTCTACACCATCGGGTGGAAAACGGTTTTTTCGCCACCAATTATCAAAATTAAACATATATGTATATCCGTCTGGGTTCCAGATCGGAGCAATCCAGATTTCATACGAATCGACTGCAGCAGTGACGGTTGGATCTGTTCCATATTGAGTCGTGAACTTCATGATTGAATAATTACACAAAACAGGTGTAACAATTTCCCGAGCATGATGAGCACCTACCATTAAAAAATTTGGTTCATCTTCATCCTGGTCTACGTTATCCGAGATTTTTAACGCATACAAATGTCTTCCTTCATACGTTTCTGAGAGATTGTACCAGGTAGTGAGGTCATAGACCTTACAAATTGAGGGATATTGGTTTTCATACTCGTATAGTTCGTCGACGATCGCAGGATAATCAAGGTATCCTGCAGGAATCAACGGTGTCATACGTTGCATTTGCTCTGATTGAATTTCATAAAAAGGTCTTCCTTGTGAGAGCACCTCAATTTGAAATCCTTGCGTTTGCAGCTCCTGCAATTCACTAGGACTGACAATCAATTCAAAAGAATCATCGGTAACTGTCTTATCCACTACATCGAATCCCTGGCGTATCAAGGAGTACGCGATCTGAGGTGCATCATCAGTCCGAAGAACCACCTGACATAACGGTTCTGAAGCGACGATATCTTTTGTTTCTATTCCATTATTTGACTGGTTCGCAGTGACATTTGCATAACTGATCAGACAAAGCAAAATACATGCCAATACACAAATTAATTTGTTCTTCATGGTTTATCCCCTAATATTCTTATAAATAAATACATACAAGGTCTTATAAAACTATCCAATAAATGGAAGGTAGGTATTTTGCAACAATCAAATGGCGTTATTCTCGGTTTATTTTCTCGAAATCTTAAGATACCTTACCTTGCTATCGAGGGAGGTGGTCTTTTAATCGCTGTAACGCCAGTATTTTTTCCCGTTCACCTACTTTTGCTTGTTCAATCCCTTGCCGGATCATCTCTGTTGATTCATCCATCGCTGTGCGGTCCACCGGGTAGGGCACACCGTCTTTTCCCCCAACCGTAAAACTAAAACGTACAGGATCCTTCCAGGAGGGCGCTTCACCATAAATAAGCTCTGAAATAAGTGCAAGGGCGCGGACCGTATTTGGACCAACCCCTTTTATCGCCAAAAGTTCCTCATAGCCCGTTGGATGAACATCGTAGATCTGTTTCATCTTCTTCCAGTCGATGGACCGTGGCATATGAAGAGGTGCTGCTACTGGTGCTTTATGTGAAGAAAAAGATTGCCAGTCATCTAATGTTTTCTGCTTCCTATCTCGCGTGAGACTCAGCCAATCCCGTCTTAGATGTAAAGGGTTATCGTTGACCAAATCAACAGAAATACTCTGTGTTGAAGCACTGCATTTTGCTGTCATGTCTAACACATTTTCCAATCGATTATCACCGATGATCGCATTGTGAGGTTCACAGACAAATGTATTCACCTCCTCAGACAACCAATGATATCTCCGTGCATATTTTGTTTGATTGTTCATGCCTTGCTGGATTACTGCCCATTTCTTGCTCTCTGTCATGATGAACACATGATGATAGAGCGTATGATTATCCTGTATCGCAGCGTTATCAATTTTGGCAGCCATACGACTACAATACTGAAACCGTGAAAGATGATACTGTTCACCAGACGCTTCAATTTCAGCAAGGGTATTCTGAGATGCGTTTCCTTTGCCTCCACATACATTTATCCCAAGATTCAACGGGTTAATCGCTTCTTTTAACGCTCCACAGGTAACCGTTGTGGTCCCAGACGAATGCCAATCGTACCCAAGGACACAGGAAAACGCCTGAAACCAGAACGGATCAGATAAACGTCGTAACACTTCATCAGTCCCATACTCATACACAAGCACCTCTGCAATCCCCTTAGAAAGCGCGACCATGCGTGTGAACAACCACCTGGGTGCTTTCCCTGGATGTAATGGCAGATCTGCGACTCCTGTTTTTGGCATAGAATGTCCTTCTCAATAAACCCAGTGTTTTTAACCCTTATTTCAGGGTCACTGAAACTATCGCAGAAGAAGAACGCATACCGAAAAAATATAAAGAGATTACTGTTTCATAGACCACATTCTTAAGGAACATCTCCACAAAAAAGTATCACTCTGAGGTACACGCATGCCAACACCAGATTTCACAACCTACATGGAAAAGTTACATACCCAACTGCAGAAATACTTTCCATCACCAGATGTCTGGACACCAGCGGATGATGCCATCTACAAAACAGTAGACCTCTACCGGGTCCCTCTCAAAGAAGCAAACGAGATGCAACTCAAATCCATTAAACATACCTTCACCTACCAATATAACAATAACAAAATCTATCAGAATTTCTGCAAAGAACGGAATTTCTCCCCTACCGATATTCACACCAATGACGATTTAGATAAAATCCCACTTATCCCGGATACATTCTATAAAGATTACCCAACAGGACGGGATTTCGCTACCTGGCTAGGAAACATTTTCACAGGACCACTCCCCCGGATCGTGATTCCCCAGAAAAATCCGACCTTTGATGAAGTCATCAACGCCTTCAACCAAGCAGGAATGGCAGTCGCCTATAGTAGTGGAACCAGCGGTCGACACACATTCATTCCTCGGGATCAACGCACCTATTACACCTCCGAATTCGCCGCAGCAAAATCCGTCATTTCCATGGTCTATCCTTTATGGGATCCAAATCTCTATGGATACCTATTGATGCCAAACCCAAGAAAAACAAACGTGTACGCTGGAAAAGTCTGCACGATTTATTTCGATGCGATTCAGGACGTGAAAGTCGCGATTGATCGAGAAATCACCACGGAACTCATCCAGATGACCATGACCAATCAGAAAGGCATCAAAAGCTCCATCATCAAATTAGCGGCAAAACGACAATCCAAAAAAATGATTGATGAAATCATCCACTGGTTGGAGTTCCATGAAAAGACCGCAAACAAAATCGCGATTGTCGGTGCGCCATTCATCCTTTCCTTTGTGATGAAGAAGCTTGAGAGAGAAGGCCGTGCATTTGATTTTGGAGAACGAGGTGGGGTTGCCACAGGTGGCGGATGGAAGGCTTACGAAGGGGTCCGCGTTCCGGTCGTCGAATTCCGCAAACAAGTCGAAAAAATCCTTGGCATCCCAGAGAAATTCTGTGTAGATCTGTATGGGATGGTAGAAGGAAACGGCTGGCTGACACACTGCCCGGAAGGTCATTACCTACATGCCCCCTATAATTACTATAAACCGTTGGTGCTCGATAAAGAAAACAAACCAATGGGATACGGTGAATGGGGTCGTTATGCGTTCCTGGATGCAGCCGCATTCAGCTACCCTGGATTCCTCATGTCTGGGGACCAGGTCCGGATGCTTGAGCATTGCCCAGTCTGTGATCGACCTGGTCCAGTGCTTGAACCGGAGATTAAACGGGCGACTGGTGCGGAAATCCGTGGGTGCGCTGAGGAAGTCCGTCGGATGCTTTCTGCGGATTTAGGCAAGGATTAGTTAAACCATGTTGACACCCTGGGAAATCAAACAAAAAGAAATGATTCCCCCTTTGCATATGATAAAGATGAACATCGGGGGTGTTTTTTTCCTTTTAAAGGTGCTGTTGCTTAATCTAGGAACATTTAAGATGTTAAAGAACCCGAAAGTAAAAAACGTCTATGTTCGACCAACACCTACGTACACCATCCCACCGTATTCGCCTGAAATGAAGAATTGCATATCAGAAGAAAAATACCGAAGACCGACTTTGCTTTGTGACTGTCGGGCACCAGAGGTTATCGCATTAGCACATCAACTTGGGGCGTACCAAAAGACAGACAAAAAGTTTGCTGAGACTGCCTTTGAATTTACGAAAAGAAAAATAATTCTAGAACAACATCCACTGGACGATGTCACTAGCACTCTCCTTCGAGGAACCGGGACTTGTTTGCATAAAATTTCTGTTTTTATTGCTTTATGTCGTGCTGCGGGTATACCTGCCCGATACAAGTTTTTCGCTCTCACCATACTTGATGATTGGATGGCACCAGCCCTTAATCATGCGCCACTGTTGAAACAATGGTCAGATGCCATGGGATATTTTTTACTCCATGGAGAAGGCGAGGTTTATATCGATAATACATGGGTTACCGCGGATGTTGGAGCAGAACCACAACGTCAAGCATCCTCCTGGATGCCTATTACAAAACTTGGGGAAGACGGCGCAGGACTCTGGTTATTCCCGATCCCGGGATCCATCATCGTTAGAGAATCCATCCCTCTTGGGCTTGAGATTCCCTCAAGACTTCTGATGAGACATCTCGTGCCAAACTCTGTTGCAGGTATCAATATCGGCATTTTAGAACAAATTGAGAAAGGTAAAAAAATCATTCAAGAAGCAGGTGGCGAAGAAGCCTATAATGCAGAAGCACGAAGGAGACGTAGTCAGGCTTCTATAAAAAAAGAGCTATTACAAGATCAAGATAATATCGTATTTGAGGGGGATTAAATGCAAAAAAACGCTCGTCACTGTTTTCGTTACCTGAAGTACTTCGGTCCTGGAGCAATCCTTGCTTCCATGACCATCGGCGCAGGAAACATAGTACTCGCACCACGTGTTGGTGCTTGGGCTCTACCCATCTACTCATCATTATGGATTATTACATTTGCTCTAATCACGAAGGGTCTTACTGCATATATGGCGACACGGTATTCATTGCTCTCTGGAGAACATATCATGACGTTGTTTGCCCGTGTGCGTCCCCGAGGGTGGATCAATGTCGTGTCTATCATCATCGGGTTTGCGTTACTACCATTTATGATCGCCACGTTTTTGACTATCCTAGGCAACGTCCTTACGTTGTTTACCAATATCGGTAATTATTTTATCTGGGGCGTCGGTATTGGTCTAATAATCGCTTTTTTTGGATTTTTAGGGACGTTACGGTTGATGGAAATCATTCAATTGATCTTTGCACTATTTCTTGCTATTGGTGCAATCATAGCAGTCATCGTCGTTAATCCACAATGGTTGAATGTATTTCAGGGTTTAGTGACTGTCCAGGTGCCACGAGTAGCGACTTGGGTCACCGCTGAGGACATCGTCGCGGTTCCGATTTTACTTCAAATGGCAGCGGTGTATGGGACGATGAACGGGGTGTACTCTGATTTCACCGCCTATATCGCTTGGTGGCGACAGAAGACAAACGAGAAAAAAATTTCTCTGAAATCAGAGGCGTTTACTGGCATGAAATTTGATTTGTTTTTCTCGCTCCTTATAGTCGCTATCTTTACTATTGCATTTATGGTCGCAGGAGCAGTCATCCTTGGCCAGAAACAAATCGTCCCAAATGGTGTTGACCTCATTTCTGCACAGCGGGAGATTTACGCGACGATTAACCCGTTTATCGGTGTATATCTATACCCAATTGCAGTGCTTATTGTTATCGGCGGGACTATCTATGCTGGCATGGACGCTGTACCTCGTATGATAAAAGCTTGGGCGGATCCGATAAGCACCCGAATCAAGAAAATCACCTTTAAACGGTTCCAAGGATACATTGTCCTGTATCTTCTTCTTGTCAGTCTCCCATTGATGGTCATCGAAAAACCGATAATACTTATGACACTGTATCTATTGATTACAGGTGTGTTTGGGATGTGGCTTCTTGGATGGGGCGCCCTATGGGCGAACCAGCGTCATCTGCCAAAAGAAGAGCGGGTCGGAAAAGGAATGTTCGTAGTCTATTTACTAAATAATATTATTACGACCATCTTCATCGTTGCTATTCTGGTCATCCGATAAATGCTTCTTTTTGTTGATGCCATATGACGATGTCATCGATGGTTGAAACAATGTTATATTGAGGCCTATAGCCTAAGTCCTTTTCTGCTTTTGTGATGTCTAGCAGACGTGTATGACCAAGGATTTTTACTTTATGTCGTGTGAAGGGGGGATTTTGCTTTCTGAAAAGTACCCAAAAATCTTCAATGAAACTTGCGAGAAGAAATGCATGTAAATATGAACGATGTTTATATGGGAAAGGGGCATGAATT
>MUGE01000047.1:0-7753 GCA_002900545.1 Thermoplasmata archaeon M11B2D
CACAACAAAGATTATATAATGGTTCTCTCTAATATCTTTATATATATTAAACACTATTATTAAATATGTAAAACCTATGTGGATATAGGGGGATCAATAATAGAATATGAAGAGGTGAAAAAAAGTTGAGGAAAAAAATAGTATTGTTAATTGTGATAAGTTTAGTATGCTCTCCGATGGTTTCATTAGCGACGTTTGCACAGGACGCCGAAACACAACCAGATGCTGTTGCCCCATCGGCATATAACCAAGGGCAGAACACCGCTGGCCGGACCAATAGCGATCCATCGATTACCATCGAATCACCAAAAGCAGGATACCTATATTTATTTAAACTCCCGCCAATCAAAATGGGTGTAATAAGTAATCTTTTAGGCTACGCGGTAGTGATTGGTCGGAGTGTGAATCTCGATACGGTATATACCGATATCCATCATAGTAGATTTGCCGCAAAACGTGTTGTAACTGGATGGGAGACTGTTCGTTGGGATTACAGGACTCTGGACGGGTTATCAGCAGATCTCAGTCTAACGTCCGGGCTTTATACCATCACGGTATCAGGATACGATGAGACAAATTACGAGCTTGCGAAAGATTCTATAAAACTATTGTATCTGAGGATTGGTGGCGAGGACTTTGGCGTCTGGGTCAACACAAAATACGACGGGGGGGAGACCATATCAACACCCCTTGAGCTTGGAATGAACGATTTCGCATCGATGCTAAACACTGGTGAGACAAAACGGTTCAGCGTTCCGATGCAAAGCAATGATGACACCCAGATTGATTTACGATTCATTAGGACGAAAATCATGAATAACACGGAGAAAGTCGTGGAAACAAAATGCAACATTGTAACAACATGCGACACGTCAAAGCAATATGAAATATCCATCGAAGTGCGGTTTCCGTTTGTTCTTCTTGACGGTGGACAACCTGCCGAAAATAACAACCCATATTTCAGCACAAAAGTAGGCTATCAATCATGGACAGGGGAAGGAACCCATAACTGTGTCAATACCACGTTTTATGTCGGCAGAGACAACATCAGTGACCCGCGTGTCTTCCGGTTATCCGTCATACCAGAGAACATTGCAAGTGATTCAAAACTGACGTTTTTTACCACGTACCTCACGGTTGATGGAACGGGTAATGAAATATTCCAACGTACATATTCAATTGATTTTGAGCCGGCAACCGAGCTAACAATCACGTCGATACCACGCGAAGCAAAAATCAGCTACGAGTTTGGGAAAAGCGCTGGTGTTCAGACGAAAATCTCACTACGAGCCCAAGGAGGGATACTTGATGACATCATACAAAGTTTCACCCTTGATCCCTTACCGAGCTATATGGCCTTTGACCTCACCCTTATAGGATCACGGGAGTTCCTCTACGAATGTAACCAGCCATATAACATCTCCTATTCCTTAGATTCAATACAGAACGGCAACCTTGTCTGCTTCATGGTGACAGATCTCCCTGAGCGCATCCATGCATCATGGGGTCTGAATCTTGGCACGCTTGGGGATCTTGCTGCCTCAAGCTTTGCTGACCTTGATATGTCCCATGAGGTCAAACGTCTAGCGTTATCTTTCTTTGGTAATGACCGTCCGTTCATCTCATTGGAAAACTTCCCAAGGAAACTCCGTTTTGAAAATGCGGTCAACCTCCTCGATGGAACAGGGAACATCACCGTGATACGAGGCTTGAATGAGACAAGAACATTAAGCGTTTGCATAGCGCACAATGACATGGCGGTGACGAAATCTTTCGAACTGAAAAATAACTTTGTGCAGATGAACTGGAAAATTGACTTGGTAAACGGAACGGGGTTTGTGAATATCACCAGGGATTCTGAGAGCATCATAACAATGTCTACGGAAATCGAGTATAAGAACTGGACCTTTGTCAAGACCGTCGAGCTTTGCAATAGCCGTCTTGAACTTTCATGGGATATCAACAGACAGCAGCGAACAGGGCAGGTCATTTTATCAAGGGATGTTGGACTCGGGAGCCCCATGCTTTCCTTCTCCATCACCCATGAGGGATGGACCTTAGCAGATACCCTTGAGTTTTCCAACAACTACCTTGAATTGTACTGGGAGTTGCCGACATCGACAAATACTCATGTCGAACTTGGGCTCATCACAGAAGGGGGGCAGATGTTCCATAACACGATCTCTCTGGTGGACAACGGTATTGAATTGTTCCATATCGGTGTCGGGATTAAAACCGATGATCATTACGTCATTTCCTGGGATTATATCAATGGGCTTATTACGAATTTCCAGTGGTCTGGGAAGCTTTTCAGACTGACTGATGTCGACATCAGGGTGAACCTCGCAGGGGAGATGTTCACCGTAAGTGCAGATATTGATGTTGGACAATCAGGCTCTATTGAACTGCAGTTTAACAAGGCGGTCGCAGTGACGTTTGCAGATACAGCTAGTCAAACATTTAAAATCCAGGGCGTGGTTTCTTTGAATGCGACCCGACGACTCCACCTGGGATGGGAATTAGGGGAATCAGGGTATTTCACCATTTATACGTTTGGAGAACCATTAGGTGATGCATTTAACCTTGAGGTTGGCTACGACCCCCAGCATACAGGAAGTTACCAGTATGGGTTTAGACTCATGGGTCAGCATTTTATTCAGATTACCCGCACCATTCAATGGTACTCCGTGAATGGAAGCCTTGTGCGCATCTGGATTCTCGGTGACCAGCCTCTTCCAGGAGACTGGACATTACAAGTTTTGTGGAACAGTCAGTGGTACTCTGTACCCTGGGGATAGGTTTGTATCATGGGTGATATAAAAACTCGATGTGGTTTTTGCATCATCGCATTGGTACTACTAATCATTACCTCAGTCGGACAGGGAATGCTACAACCAAAAGAAACGACCAACGTCCGTGACTCAAAAAACATAGATTTAACACGCGGTGGATCAATTGTAGTCTGGCAAGATGACTTTCTAAACCTTAGTAACATTGACCCCGCCCTTTCAAACAACATCATCGTCAATACCATCGTTGGAACCGTTTCTATGCAAAACACCTATGAAGCATGGATTGACCCTGGGTTCACCCGCATGAAGGAAATCCTTGTTTTAAACAGTGGACAAGAAACGTTTTACAACTACGTTCTAAACATCACAGTCTTGTACGATTCAGACATGCAATTTAATTTTTTTGACCTTCGTTTTACTAATCAGACCGGTGTTTTCCTCCCCTACTACAGAGTAAAGACCACTACTGGTATGTCCTGTGATATCATGGTGAAAATTCCAACAGTTCCTCCAGGGCAAACCACGATTTACATGTTCTACGGCAATGAAACTGCAAATGTAGACATTAGCAATTTTTCCACGGTATTCTCCTGGGCAGACCGAACACGTCCTGACACCATGGTTTCTTTTAAAGCCACCACAGAGGGCGCATGGGACCCAAGTGTCGTCTATGGTGCAAACAGATTTCTCGTCACCTGGGAAGAACGTCTCGGTCCTGAGGATATTCCTCTACCGCTTCCGAACTACGAACGAACCCTCCCGTGTGTCATCCATGGCAGAACTTACGATAAGGAGGGTGCGAATCCGATCCCTGGCAACAACAGCGACATCGATGTCTCAACACCCGGTATCGACACCTATCATGCAGAAAACCCCTGTAATGCGTTTGGTGCAGGCAAATATTTTGTTGTATGGGAGGAAAACCCAGCGAATCAACCATTGCTCCGCTATGAGGCCGATATCATGGGGGCAATGATTTATCCAAATGGAACTGTGGAGAAACGTTTTTCGATATGCACGGCTACTGGAGGCCAATTTGATCCACAGGTCGTCTATGATAGCTACAGCAATCGATTCCTAGTCGTCTGGGCTGATGCCCGGAACGGTGGAAACGATATTGATGTTCGAGGAAGACTGTATAACTCTAACGGATACCCTATCAATGTGGATTTTCAGATAGCCTATGAAATCAATTACCAGGGGAATCCTTGGATCTGCACTGATGACAAGGGGACGTTTTTTATCGTGTATGAGGATGGGCCAAGTTCATCGCTTGGTCCGTTTAGTCTCTTTGCGTATCGTTACGACTACAATGGAAATCGTATTGGGAATCGCATTCCGATCGCACTTGCGAGTGAGACTGTTGACCATATCTTCCCTGCGGTGTCTTATAACTCAAAATCAGAACGATATTTTGTAACCTGGAATGACGGTGATGTAAGCGTAGACCCCACCAATAGAGATAGTTACGATGGGAACATATGGGGAAAGATCCTTAATAAAACTGGTGCTCTTGTGAAAAACAATTATATCATCGAACCAGGAACCAGTTTCATCCGAAGTGTCTCTGTCCCCTATTTTGATACCATGTTTTTCATCGCCTATGATGGGACGATCCAGGGAAACCGAGATATCTATGGACGGATGGTCGCTGCCGATGGTGCCATAATGACGAGTCGGCAGGAGCTTTCTGACGGATCCTCACAGAACGTCGATTGGAACGATATCGCTGTAGGGGCAGGAAGAATCTTTGTCACCTGGGAGGACGAGCGTGACCTTTTAAGTCAATATGCGGATGTTTTCCAGTACGTCTGGCGTTCCGGACAGCCCTATGGCTCCTTGAATGTCACTGCGGTGTTCGATTCTGAGAAAGAACTGATCACAACGGCGCAGCTGATGTCTGTGGTAATTGAGCCGGAGTTGTTCCGTGAATGGAGACGGTTCTGTTTCCTTGGTACCGTACCCTCTGGAACGGTACTTCTCTTCGACATCATGGATCAGCACGGATCCATCATCCTGAAGGGGGACGTCCAGAATAACCAGAATATCTCCGATATCACCGAATCAGCCGTGCGTCTGCGAGCAACATTTACTCGTACCTCTGCGTGTATGACACCGGTTCTTGACAAATGGAATATCTCCGCGTTGGTTGGCAAAGACATCTACCCTCCTTCTACAGAAATCACGCTTAGCCCAGCACAGCCCAATGGCAACAACAGCTGGTATGTCACAGCAGTGACCGTAAACTTCACGGTCGTTGATGTTGACAGTGATCCAGAGAACATCACCACATACTATGACATCAACGGCTTTGGCGTGCAGATTTACAACCCAGACGACCCACCCGTGATTTCATCAGAAAGACCGGATAACGCTATCGAGTACTGGTCCAACGACTCCGTCAATGAAGAATTGCCGCACCATCTCCTGGAGGGCATCAAAATCGACTTGACAGCACCGATGATCACCCTCTATAAACCATCTTATATCATCCCCGCAGGAACGGCATTGATCAATGGCACAGTGACCGAGTATATCTCTGGCTCAGGGGTTGATCAGGTGAAGATTAGCATCAACGGGGAGACGAGCTATCATACGGTGTTCAACGGGGAATCCAAGGTCTGGTTTGAGTGGAGCTTTACCGCAGACCTGGGGGAGACCTACGATATCTATGTGGAAGCATGGGACAAGGCAGGAAACAAGATGGAGGAGCGACGTACCGTCGTCTGCCCTGATAAAGGACTGTATAGCCCAGGGTACATCTACTGGTTTGATTACCCGAAGATAGGACCGGTTTCACTGCTTGTGAACCGTAATCTAGCTATCGCGGTTCATAACACGTCGCTATATGTCGTTGTTCCATCGGTCACAAATGAGGCGGTTTCTATGGAATTCGTCGCAACCCAGCTGTATCGTGAAAATAAGTTTGTTTTCTCAGACACGAACCTATCAGACGGGTGTTCGGCGAGCCTACAGGTACCTGTTGGAGTGTATGCGATACACGCCTATGCATATGACGCCAGTCACAATCAGCTAACGGAATATACAGTTATTACCAAGATGTTCATCTTGCTTGTCAAATAGAAGGAATAAAAAGGCGCCCCGGCTGGGATTCGAACCCAAGTCGAAGCCTCGACAGGGCTTCATGATAGGCCACTACACTACCGGGGCATATTTTAAGTTTCTCTGTAGCTGGGGGTAATCACTTCTCTTTCTTTAATTTTTTGGAAGTGGTTGTGGAAAAAAAGGGTAGGATAGTAAAACCCTACTTACGACAGGTAAAAGAGGAGGCCTGCAAGGAAAATATTGATACGTTTGGTTTACTGCACATCGCATTTGTTTACATCTGGTTGGAATTACGAAAATCTCCGTAGGCAGAGGCATATTTGTATGGTATGTTTTGTTCTTCAGAAACGACTTAGGACCGTATTTTTAAAAACGAAAGAATTTTATCATGCATCGGTATTCTCTTTTCTAGTAATACGTACGTTGAAGAGTGGTAGAAAGGATGGATGGACCAATATCTTCTGGTGTACGATATAGTCGTACCCCAAGGAGGTTTTCCTGTATTCATATTGAATTAATGCTTAATCAACACAAGGAGATGCTATGCTAAAGAATCGTTCGAGTCCGGCGGTATCTGAGATTATCGGTGTTGTGGTGTTGTTAGGGATTACCATTTCCCTTTTCGGCGTCCTTCATTATTTTGTTTTTTCATTGCCGTATGACAACTCAGTTCCTCCAGTGACCCTTATTGGAACAATCGATAAAGAAAACAAAACCATAAACATCCTGCATAATGGTGGAGTTTCCCTTGAAGGAAACATAAGTATCACGATTTCAATCGGCACCCAGGAGTATCGGAACACCATGGGTGACCTCCTCCTTGATTTGAATGGTGACTATAAATGGAATTTTGGTGAAACCGTGCAATTTCGTTTCACCGGAATAGACATCACTGATAAATATGTTCAGGCTATGGTCGTTGATCCTATCGCAAATACGATACTTGTGTCAATGGTCCTCCAACATGGAGTAAATGAATAAGATAAAGATAAAAGGAAAATAATGTGAGGGTGTAACATGAGAACCATGAATTACCATGCAATAAAAGGAATCATGAGGGACTTTGGAGCAAGAAGATCTGTTAAGAAAACAACGGACAGTGCAGTGGTTGGTATTGTCACTGCGATATTGCTTATTGGTCTGGTTGTTTTGGTCATCTCCATTGTTCAAACAGTGTATGTTCCACAAATCATGGAACAGCGTGAAGCAGAACATATGGATATGGTAGCCTTGCAATTTGCGTTTCTTACGTCGGTTATCGACAATCAAGCCGCAGATGAAAAGAAAGGGGTTCCTATTGCGACATCAGTGACGCTTGGGAACAGAGAGTTACCCTATCTTGTATCAAGCAAAGCGTTTGGCAGCTTGGAAATCTTTGAACGATCATCTACCATAACGATTACGAATAATTCACAGTCCAATCCGGTGACCTCGGTATTCCCGTTAGGCAAGATTACCTATTCATCCTCTAATGCGTATTACCTTGACCAGTCATATACTTATGAGACTGGTGCGATGATTGTCAGTCAGGATCAAGGGAATTTGATGATGGTCCCCCCTAATTTCTTTGTCGAGTATAATGAGACGACGAATATCGTAAATATCACGTTTGATGTGGTGAATGTCTCAGGAATCGGTCAGAAAGTGATGGCATCAGGATATGGGACTTACCCGATACAAACCGAGTTTTATTCTGTTTCGGTGCAACGGAATTTTTCCGATGTTCAGACCCTGACTATTGCCTCTTCGTATTCGAACGCCTGGCGGGTGTTTCTAAACCGTTCGTTAAAGGCAGTCGGTCTGAATGCAGCAGGGTATGGTACTCATTTTCACCTAACTGACACTGGGCAGGCTGTCACGGTGGATTTCCTTGAAAACGGTATCCTTCCAACGGT
>MUGE01000048.1:0-7615 GCA_002900545.1 Thermoplasmata archaeon M11B2D
AAAATAGTGTAATGGATGATGCGTTGGTTGTTGTTGATTCTTCGTTACATTTTTTTGAAACGACACTTCATCATTTGATATTCGAATGAGTAGTATTGATAAAAGTAGGAGTGATGAGGTTCTGAGAAGAATGGTTTTTTTTATGGTGTGGGGTCTGTGAGGAGGTGAGGAGAGAATGGATAAAGTTGGAGAAAATCGCCTCGTAAAACGGAATAATCCAGACCCCACAAAAAAACAAATAATACCCTGGTTAATAAAGTTTTTTATCAAAAGCAGCAGACTGTAGTTCTGTCTTATCTTTACGATTTATAACAAATAAGAAGAACAGAAACAAAACACGATGGTTGAAACACGATTGTTGTTTTTGTTATGATTGTTACAAATATACGGCGAAAAAATTAAATATGCGGGATGCATTGATATTGAATTGGAGGAATCTTATGCAAAAACTTGTTCCACTTTTTATAGTGGGAATAGTAGTCCTCTGTGGACTGGAGGCTGGTGCAACACCCTTTACTAAAGGAGAATCAAATGTCCTCTCATGGAAACAAATGCCAACGCCGTCTATTATGCGTGCTGACGTCCTTGATCAACAACAACCATTGATGGATTGGTTCGGACCAATAGGATCTGGTCCGTTATGGGATCATCTGAATTATATCGTAGCACAGACGTTTACCCCGACCATGCCGATACTGACGAGGGTTGAGTTGATGATTGGGAAAAACATCACAACCACCTATGATTATACCGTTGTTATCCGTGATGCCTTAAACGGTGCGGACCTTACCAGCGCAAGTGTGCCTGCCGCACAAATCACCACAGAGAATTTCAGCTGGATAGAATTTGACTTCCCCGATATCGCCGTGTCACCAGGCAATACATATTATCTTGTGTCCTTCACACAGAATGCGACCGATAACTGGTATGCATGGGGCTTGAAAGTTGGTGATGTCTATCCAAATGGGACCATCTATTTCACGGTTAACGATGGGGCGAACTGGTCTGAGGAACCAGATGGTGACATGACCTTTATGACCTACGGAAGAGAAAACATACCACCAAATGAGCCACTGATACAAGGAGAGACGGATGGGAAAATACGCGTTGAATATCCCTATAATTTCTCAACAGACGACCTTGATGGAGATGACGTGTATTACTGGATCGAATGGGGGGACGACAGCCCTGCGGAAGAATGGATTGGACCGTATGCATCCGGTGATGTCATTATCGTGAAACATACGTTTATGAAGAAGGGGACGTACCAGATAAAAGCAAAGGCAAAAGACACCGCTGGTGCGGAGAGTGCATGGGGGTATCTTGAAGTAACAATGCCAAAGAACAGCGCTATTGTTCCTAGCTTCTTGTTACAAGAGTTGTTCGAGCGGTTCCCGCACATCTTCCCATTACTTCGATATCTCTTGGGGGAGTAACCCTCCACCTTTTTCTATTTTTTTTTCCCGTGACATCTTTAAAGAGTTCAATGGTTGCCTCAAGAAAGTTTCCGTTTCCTTGTATATAGCGATATTCTCTCTGTTTATCTTGTTTTTTTAGGATTAAAAAAAGTCAAATCGTGATAATACCAACATATCTTTATTAACAACGAAAGACAAATAAGAACATATATGGGAGAGAGTACAAATAAAAAGGATTTGGGATACTATAGCATCGAGATCATAAAGGATGGAGAGGGAAGCCCGTTAGTGATTGTGAAATTTAAAAGCGAAGGCAAAAATCACTGGACAAAAAATCATAGTTGGTGTCCGACCCTTGCAGAACTGGAATTCCTGTATAAGACTACCAAAATAATGGAAAAGAATACGGCAAAAATCCCTTCCACAAAACCTGCGTTTGTTTCAGTGACTGAGGATCAGTGACGCCTGTAGAGAGGAAAAAAAGCTGTCACATGCTCATGTCCATAGAAACCAGATTGACTTTATCCACCCTTATCGTCGGATGGGTCTACTCATCAATTATTCTTTTTTTTAAAAAAATGGATGATATTCCTCCAACCATCGTGATAGATTACTTCGCTATGACAGCGAGTTATCGTTCGTCATCACAGCGGAAGCAGTAATACCGTTCGAAATCGTAACTTACCGTTTTTTCGTTTTTACCGAATTTTCTTCCACAGCCAGAACAATTCAATGCTGTCAGGAGAATTATGTGTATCATATTTTTGTTCGTTTTCATCGATCATCATAGATGGGCATTGCTATTTACAGTATATATATTCTGAGAAAATGTTTGGTAAATTCCGAATAAAAAGTCATCAGGAAATACGAGATTAGGATACGGTCATGAAATTTTTTTTAATGGACCCCGAAGAGGAAGAATAGGAAAATGTGCCCACTTGCGTCCTTTGTTTCAGATACCCCCTCATCACAGGTCACACAAACGGTTATGGTGATTCTGCCTAATCCGATAATGAGCCGTTCTGTTGTAACATGTACTGTTTCTGTGACCGCAAGAACCGGTATCATCCCCGTGGTGCTGACATTGACGCGTCCGAAAATCCCGCCACTTACCGTAATGATCCAGCTGAGGTTTGTTGCGTTTCTCTCCCCGATGTTCGTCACAGTCGCAGTGATTTTCGTTTTATCGCTTGCAACAGAGATATTAATTGATGGTTTTGGTGTTCGGTATGCATGCATTGTCGTCCCAGTGCCGCACACCAGAAGGGTTCCTTCATCTCCAAGAACTGGACCGCCGATGTTGATGTTGGGAACACTGACGTTCCAAAGTGAGATAAGATCATTGGTAAAGACCGTCAATTTGCCGTCAGAGAAGCCGCCGTTTGAGAAATACACGGTTCCGTCCGCATCAACAGCAAAGTGGGGAGAGAGGTACGTGTACTCTGGGTTTCCGATAAGCTCACTTTCGGCGGTTACAGATCCGTTTGAATCGATTTTTCCGATGCGTGGTCCTGGAAGGATGCAATAGACGTCTCCGTCAGGGGCAACTGCAAACTCGGAAAACGTAGTCCAGGCACATGCATGATGCCATTTCTCGATAAAACTAGTTCCGGTGTCGGTAAACGCGTAGAAATAATCGACTGCGGGGTTGTTCTGCGTCCTGCTTAGGTAAATCGTTCCATCGGGGCCGACCATAGGCGTATTTTGCAACGTAAACCCTGGCATCACCGGGCTAGCGTACAGCTCTTGACCCGTGGTAAGGTCATATCGTACAATAATATGCCCTCCCCCAGTAACATCAGCGATATAAAACGCATCTTCATAGATTGCACCACCGCAACTCCCTGAGACTGACCCGACACGAGCGGAGTGCCAGACGGTTTGCCCGTCTTCTGCGTTGATCCGCCAGATGTCTGTAAATGAGGCGATCACCGGGTCACCATCTGGGGCGAACACCACACCATCATACGGCCCTGCATCAATGAGGTCCATGGATACCCAGAGAATCTCCCCTGTCTCTGAATCAAGACAATAGAGATTGTCATCGACTGATGCCCCGTTTCCAGATCGGGAGGCATAGACATGACCATTTTTTACACCTGCAATCCATGTTGTCCAATCATTGGTGTGATAGGGGATGTGCTGCTCCCATAGCATTGCGCCCGTGGAAAGATCCATTGCAATAACTGGTGAGTCATTCACTGAACCAGGCCATCCTGCTTGCCTGATGACAAAGAGTCGGTTTCCCTCGGTGACGGGAAGCCAGGAGATAATCGAGCTTTTCGCACCTGACCAGAGGAGATCTGCAGAGAGTGGACCGGTGGTCTCTGATTGTCCATTTCGCTGTGCGTTTCCCCCGGAATTACTCCAGTCATTTCCCTCGTTCGTCCCTTTAGATGCTTGCGATTGTAATGAAGGAGTATGTGTAAAATAGGTGAAATACGGTGATTCGTGATGCGTTTGTAAGGGATTATGTAGCCCTACTGGTGTAGTAATACTATTTTGTCCAGGTGCATTTGTCTGAGAACGAGGGATAAGAAAGCATGTCTCGCTTGGCTGCGTTACCATTGCGTTTCCTGGCAGTACGAGTAAACAAACGCATGCTTGGAGCAGTATGAATGTAGAGAGTGTTTTTTTATTCATATGTAATGGTCCTACCTGATTACCACAGGTGTACTAGAATTATCCTCTGTTTTTATTTAAATCTTTGGAAAAGATAGAAATTGGCGATAAATAATTTTTTTCGCCTACTTTCTTTTTGTTAACAACCCAAATGTGCTCTATTGTTTTTGTAGTATGTATGACTTGCTGGAATCACGGTCTGTAAGTGTAAGTACTGTATTTTCCTCTGAGAATTTGTAGGTATAGCTTTTTGGAGGAGTGAGATAGTCTACTATTTCCACCGTGAGTATCCCACTATTCATTTCCCAGATTCCATCAGTTAGAGAGTAATCCACCGGTCCAATTTTGAATTTTACCATAAAGGTGTTATTAAGGGAAAAAGTGATGAGCTTTGGCACATCCGTCCAGATATCCATACTGTTCCATGTTCCAACTAGTTTCTCCTCATCGGAAAGAAACAGATTGCTGATTTCATTACATCCACTCAACCCAACACAAGCAAGAATGGCAATGATTCCTATGATAGTAAGTTTTTTCTTCATTTCAAGCTCTTCGCAATGAATAACAGCCATTTCTTTAAAAATATAACCGTCGCATTTCGATAATCCAGCTAGATAAAAAGCTTTCTCATACTACGGAAGAAGTCATGATGGTACCTAGTGTACTGTATACCGGGAACAGAATTTGTTTAAAAAAGTGTTTGTGATGTGATATCCTTTGAGGTGGAAGAGGAATACCGGTGTTGCTCGCACGGTGTTGTTACAGAAATGATCCTGAGTGAAGTATCGATAGTGCAATTATTCCGATAAGGGTTATTAATATGGCGGTGTAGCCGAGGAGTTCGTAGATGACAGGCATTTCCCCTTTTTGGATATTGTTTGTCATGGTACATCCCATAATACTATTGGAGAAAACCTTTATAAGAACACCAGGGTAGGTGCATATGCATACTAAAGCAGAAGAGGCGCCTGGTATCCAGTGAGGGTATCGTCGATGTATCGGATACGTAGGGATGTCTTCTATGTATTGATGCTGCTGGTACACAAAAAAACTGGAGTGGATACGCGTCTTATTGCCCGTAGTAGCAAGTGGCTTTATACGTATCTGGTTCCTCTTTGATTTCGAGTAGGGAACCATCCTTTGATATTCGAACGATTTCTACGATAGGTCTTTCCTCACACTACATAGGAGTATAGTATCCTTTATGAAGAACTTAAAACCCGCATCTGAGATAATCCGTCAAAATGCGAAAAACCATCTTTTTTTGTTCTGTTTGTAGGAAAGTGATGAAGTTACAATTGTTTTTTTCTTTTTCGGTTATTAAGCTTTACGGCGATGAAGAGCAGAAATAAGAGAAACAAGACTATCAATTACAAAAAGTTATATAGGAGATGGTAGTATAGTAAAACCAGATAAACTGGATAACGAGAGAATACAAAAGGGGGTTGAAGTAACGTATGAAGAAATTGATACTATCTTGTATAATAGGAATGTTCGTCCTTAGCGGGATTGGGACAGTTGCCACGACTAATATTAGAGACACAGCTTTAAGTAGCATATCAGAATCGATTGCTGTTTCAGAGCTGGTCATAAAGGATACTGGTCCTTATGTCACTGTAACACTTGATGAGGCAGCATCATCGCTTCTAGATCCAGGAAAGCCTCTGCTGCCTGTCGTTACAAAGGTGTTTGTCTTTCCGTTTGGAACAAGAATTCTTGATGTGACGGTACGTGCTTCTGAGGCAAGAGAGATTAGCATATCAAAACCGGTTATTCCGGCGTCGGAACCTATGCCCGTGGGTTCTGCAGAAGCCCCAAAGACGATACAAGACCCAATGGTCTATGACCAAGCACCAGTGTATCCTTTCAGTGGTTTTTGCTCTACGACAAGGGCAGGAGTTCAGGGGAACGACCATGTCGTCTTTGTTATTGTCCAGTGGTATCCTGTTCGGTATGCGCCTGCGCAGAACATGCTTTATTTTAGTGACTATGCACAAATCCAGGTTTCCTATGAGGAACCTGCAACCCCAAGCCTGTTTTCTGATGATTATGATTTGGTGATCATCGCCCCCTCCCGGTTTTCCAATGCGTTGCAACCTCTCATTGATCACAAGGTCACGATGGGTGTCAATGCTCTATTAAAAACAACCGAGGAGATCTATGCCGAGTATAACGGGTTTGATGAGGCTGAGGAGATAAAATATTACATAAAAAAGGCCCTTGACACCTTAGGGGTTTCGTACGTCCTTCTTGTCGGTAGCATTAAGAATTTGCCTATCCGGACCACCTGGTTTTTCCAAAGAACCCATGACCACTACTGGAACGAGACGGTACTTACTGATTTATACTATGCCGATATCTACGATGCTGATGGTAAGTTTTCCAACTGGGACACCAATGACAACGGATTATACGGAGAGGTCTACATCAATTGTCCTGGTGTCAGTGATATCTGTGACTTTTACCCGGATGTTCACGTGGGTCGTTTGCCCTGCGACCGGGTTTCGGAGGTACGCACTGTTGTAAACAAGATCATCCGCTATGAAACCGAGACTGCTGGGGAAAGCTGGTTTAACAACATCATTCTTGTTGGAGGTGATACCTTCCCGGGTTGGGATGGGAACGAAGGAGAGATAAAAAACCTGCTCACCGCAGAGATTATGTCGGATTTTACTCCCGTGTGGTTATGGACTTCTGACGACTCGTTTACCGCTAAGTCCTTAAACCAAGCGATCAACCGTGGTGCTGGGTTTATCGACTATTCAGGACATGGGTTTGAGATTGGTCTTGGTACCCATCCTCCTAACAGCGAGGAATGGGTTACGTATCATTCGAATAATCTGTTTGGAGCTGTTAATTTCAATAAACTTCCAATTGTGTTCTTTGACGCGTGTCTGACGGCAAAACTTGATTTTAATCTCTCTGAGTTTCTCACCTATGCTTTGGGTGATAACCCGGTTGTCTTAGAACGGTTTAGCCGTATCGCTGCTCTTCAAATCCCCACCTTTGCGTGGTGGATGGTGCGGTTGAAGAGCGGTGGTGCTATAGCTACGATTGGTGCGACACGGACTGCCTTTGGAGGGTTAGACTCAGGAGCAGGGTATATTTCACTTCGATTTTTCGAAGCGTATAATACGAGTGATACGGTGGGTGAGATGATGACATCCGCGCAGAATGATTACATCACGTTTATCCCATCTGACCGTTTTACGGTCGAAGAGTTCATCCTCATCGGGGACCCAAGCCTGAAGATAGGAGGGTACTAGCAAGTATTTATTTCCTTGTCAGACCGCGGTGGTTCTACGAGAGGGATTCATCAAACGGTCGCTTCCTTGCTTTAAGAGAATCATTGATATGTTAGCTATTTACTATATAATTTAAAATATCTATAATTACACCCGAAACGTTCAAAGGATTCACCGATGATTAAAAAAACCCTAGTTACTAAAGTCACAGCCGTATTTGTTGCCCTTCTTATTATATCCACTGCTTTTTTGTACTATGGGTACATCGCAACGACAGAGAAAGTCCAAGAAACACAAGAAGAACCAGTGAGGATCGATGACCGCATCAGT
>MUGE01000049.1:0-7576 GCA_002900545.1 Thermoplasmata archaeon M11B2D
GCTGGCCTCACTAGGAGGGGATGGGATGCACTCTAACAAAATAACAACTACCAGCCCAATTCCTTCCATGTAATAAATAGTAATAACCCCTATATATGCTTTTCGATTAAATGAAGGAAATACTGACAACATTACTTCCACGAAGGATGATTCTTCCAAGTCGACGCTTTGTTTCATCCTTGGATTCTTCCACTTCATCAAGCACAAGGTTCATGTATTCATCATATCCTAACAGCTTACCTTCAATATGTCGTCCATCTTTTAAGAGAAGGAGGAGTTTTTGGTTCACTGCTTTTTCTAAGACATCTAATGGTAAGGACATGGCAGAAGGTAAGGAGAGCACCCTTTTTAAAACTATTCCTTACTTCTAGGAGAAGAACAGGGTGGTTACGTGGGATATCCACCGATTTGAAGGCTGGGATCACCAAACAACGCCCAGGATTGAATAACCTTTGTGTCGATCCACGAGTCGCCTAAACCCTGTGAGTTCCAATCAACTGGATAGGACGTTGCATACCATGTTACAGCAGCACTCCAGGTATCACCGAGAACTCGAACTGCCTGCTGACCATATGCATGGAAGAATGCTACCTCAAGCTCATTGATGCCCCCCCTAAACGAGGTCTTGTCTTCTTTCGTATAGCCTAGTGCGGTGCATCCAAGCGATGCGATAGCGCCACCGGTCGGCTCTCGAATGATTCGTTCACTCCAACACTCTGGGACATATTCTTGCTTCCATCGAGTTGATGCGTTAAATAGACGTCGGAGACAGACATCGAACTGACTATTATGACATCCGCTGACAACACAGACCGGCAGCATGTCTTTATTTCGGAAACGCCACATATCATTACTGTTTGGCCCTTGGACAAACCCTGTACCGTTTGGGGCATTGTTTCCCCATTGTTTCGGGCTCCCATGACCAACGAGATACACAAAACCACATCCTTTGTGGAGTTCTCGTATGACATCTTTTTTATGGGAAAAAGTCCCATCAGAAGTATAAAGCCGTGTCGCTGAAAATCCGCTCATGTTCTCTATGGCGAGATCCCCATAGTATTCCCCTTCATACCCGGTCCAATTTGCATTAAGTCCCTCTGGGTAGGTGTCGCCTGCAGCTACAAGCATGGTAGTGAACCATGGCTGGTTAAACGTGGTCGTCTCATAGGTGATAATTTTTCGAACCATGATGCGTACCTCCCGTTGACTTCGGCAGGGAAGACGACCAACAGCGACATCAGGGATCAGATCAATGTTACTATCTTGTGCTGGTTCTTGCATGTACCATTCCCCGTAGACGCCGTCATTATCACTATCCCAACTCGAGAAATTTCCATGCGTGTCATAAATATCTGCGAAATATAAGTCACTTAAATATTCGGCTTCCCAGTCGTCAGCCATACTTATGTATCGAACAGGGCAGAACCATGTCGACTGAAATTGGCTGCTTCTCCCTCCAACGAGCAGGACATACCGTGTTTTCCATTCCTCTATTGCGTTTTTTATAAAATATTTTACCTTTTCTGCTTCGTCACGACCTTGCCAGTACATCTGGTCATATACCTCTTGAAGGGTGACAAGTTTTGTGTTCAGACCCATTGTTTTTTTATGGGTGACCAGTGGCGCTACCTCGTTGTGGAAAATATCTGGTGTGATGATAAGTAACGTGTAGGTATCCATATCTGTCGAGTTGTTTTTTTCGAAAGTCTGAGTGTATCCCATATCGCTTGTTATCCCAATGATTATTGGTTGGATCGTCAGTCCAACAAAAAGAAACAAGATACTCGCTATGACACCTCTTTTGGTAATCGTCTGTCTCATAAATACCCCATCTTATTAATATGTTGATATCTTAATAAATGTTTAGTTGCACGAGGCAGTCAGCTCTGACGGTGAGTATCCACCAATCTTAAGACTGGGGTCCCCAAATAAAGCCCATTGTTGAACGGTTTTTGCATCAATAGCAGAATCCTTTGCTGCTGGTGTCATCCAATCGATCGGATAGTGCCGTAGATAATCAGAGATAGTGTTGCCCCATACTTTTCCTAGTACTGTCGTACCATTAACCCCGTATTCACGGAAAAAGGATGGTTCAAGGTAATCCCCTGCCCCGCTAAATGATTCTTTGTCTTCTTTTGACATCCCAAGTCCAGTACATCCAATAGTCGCAATCGATCCTCCGTTGCTTATTCGAGTAAGTTTCCATCCCCAGCATTCCCGAATCCAGGTGTACTTCCAAAATGAACCAAATGGTACTGTCCTACTGGAAAAATATCGAAGTCCTTCTTCTTTGAGACCCTTGATAATGTTCCAGGGGGTGACATCGAATTCATTGTTGTGACAGCCTCCAACGACACAAACAGGGAGCATCTCTTTATTTCTCAGCAGATTCATTGTTATGGTATTTAGACCGGTAATCCATGTGCTAGCGTCATTTGGAGGATGCGTGCTCCATGTAAACGCATTTGCATGTCCTTCGAATAATAAAAACCCGCATCCTTTATTGATTGCACGGATGACATCTTTTTGTCCGGAAAACGACCCGTCCGATGTCCAAAGTATCACTGGTTCGAATCCTGACATATTCTTTATTGCATCTAATGTGTTGATTTCTCCTTCGTAACCAGTCCAGTTTGGGTTCTCTGATTCAGGGTACGTATCACCAGCGACGACAACAAATCGATAGAACCATTTTTGTTCATACGCGGTTGTTTCGTAGGTGATAATCTTCTGAACCATCACCCGTACCTCAGCTTCGTTGATACAGGCGAGTCGTCCAACATACACATCAGGATACAGATCGATATCAGGGTCTTTTGCAACCGTTCCATACCATTCACCGTACACACCATTATTGTCCGTATCCCAGCTGGAGAAGTTACGATTTTTATCATAGAGATCAGCATAGTATAACTCGGAAATAAAACAAGGCTCATTCCAGCCAGTGTTATTGTCAGCGTTGTAGACATATCGAACAGGAATGGTTCGAAAATCGCCGACAAGCAGGACATAAGTAATCCCCCATTCTTCCTTTGCGGTTTTTATCAAATACTTAATTTTCTCTTGGTTGTCTCGCCCTTGCCAGAACATCTGATCATACACGTCATCTAACGTTACAAGGCGTGTTCGAACACCCACCTGGTTTTTATGACTAATGAGCGGGTGCAACGCATCAGCATATTTTTTAGGGGTTATAACCAGTAAATCATAGATAGAGGAGCTACTGGAATGAAAAGAAGCAATGCGTAGATCACTGATTTGCCGCCCCTGCGCTTGTGTTATCTGTATCATCAGTGGAGGAGTAAAGATAAGCATAATCCCTAAAAGGAATATGATACACGATTTTTTTCTATGATTCTTGTTCTTTTTCTTCATATGTTTCCCGTACATCTAGTATCTGTCGGTATTAATAAATGTTTACTTAGAAAGGACGTGAAACATGATTGTTTTAGCTCATCGAACTACTGTGATGCATAGTTGGTCTGATGATATTTTCTAAAAGCACTATCAAATGTTTAAACGAAGATGATATGACTGTTAATATGCATCAGCGGTTTGTTTTCATATAATATCAGGAGTAAATGTATTTATATATGTTGTTCATTGGTTCGACTCAAATGAAATCGATTTGTACGTATCCGTGTTACCGAAACAACAATATAGCAGGTACGAAGAGGGAAAAAAAGACAAAGATGATCTCTCTTGTTTTTTTTGATATGGATGGTGTCCTTCTTGACACAGTCAGCTCCTGGCGGTATATCCATGAATATTTTGGAACTACGAATGAACGTTCTATCATTCCATATCTTCGAGGCGACATTGATTATCTGGAATTCATCAGACGGGATGTTTCTCTATGGAAAAAAAACAATCAGCATATAGAGAAAACCACTCTTGAAACAATCATGAATACCATTCCTTTCATTAAAGGGACAAAAGAGTGTATCTCATTTTTGAATCACCGTCATATTCATACCGCTATTGTCAGTGCAGGTATTAATTTGCTCGCTGATAGAGTTGCTCATGACCTTGGGATTGAGTATGTATTTGCCAACGAGGTAACCGTCGGTGTAGATGGACGGTTGACTGGTGAAGGAGTTCTTCATGTTGAGCTTACAAATAAGGATAAAAATGTCAAGGAACTTGCAGAGGAACTTCAGGTCCCTTTAGAAGCCTGTGCTGCAGTAGGGAATTCTTGTTTTGATATCCCTATGCTTGAGGCATGTGGGCTTGGTATTGCGTTTAACCCGGAGGATACTTGTGTGGAACACTGTGCGGATATTGTGATAAAAGAAAAAGATTTGCGCAGGTTAATACCTGCTTTGGAAACATATCTCTAGTATTCTATTCTGTAACAAAGCTGTTTGTCCATGTTGGACGGTTTGGTTGTTGCTCATTTTCCAGTATTTGTTTCCATTCTTCATCTGTTAAGCGATCCGACATTGGTTGTTTGAATTCATAGTAGCTAAATACAGGACCTGCCCCAGCAATGATTTGACCATCAGGACATTTGTATGCAACAAGTATAAGATTCACATAGCCTACACCTTCTTCAAGGACAAGACCGGTGTTTGTGTCTGTATGAACATCAGCAATAATGGTGGTTTCTTTGCCTTGGTTGTTTACACCAGTGATAGTAGCATCGAGTTGTTCGCAAAAGTTACGAATGAACTCATAATCACTTTGGTTTAGTTCGTTTCCCTCAAGTTCGATTTTTGATATGTTGAGTAGTCGTTTGAGGATGGTTTCAAGGTTACTGAAACGATGTATTTCTGTTTCGTTTAACACTTGAAGGTCTGTTAAACCTGTTCGTGTCATCATTGTTAACGCAAGGATTCGTTGGTAGAACTCAGGTACTGGTTCGACGTAGCCGACAATAGGTTTTTCTTCAGGAGGAATGGATGTGATTCTTGGTGTGTATGATTGTTTTGCATACAGAATGGTATCATGTCGTAATTCCGTCCATGAAGCTAGTGCTGTCTGCAGTTCTTTATCCCTCCAAGCCACGGTTTGCATAAAAGAGGGATATCTGATATCAAAGGTTTCAAGCAGTGGTTTTAACGTATATAACCAGCTCCAGTACAAGTTGCGATTCCATTCTGATACGTTTAATGAAGATAAGTTTGCTTGAAGGTCTTGTATCTGTCGATCATAAAATTCGTACGCTGTGTCACCCTCTGCATCTAGAATCTCCCGTGCTCGGATTGAACCAAGAATAGTCATGATATCAAGACCTCGCGGCATAACGCGTTCTCCCGAATAATGGGTAAAAGGTGTCCCCTCACCTATGAACTGCCCTGTTGTTGGAAACACCAAATTTTGAAACATATAGGAATCTGGGATGAATCGCTGACCAATAAAACGCATCCCTTTCGTCTTCTCTAGAACCTCATAGAGTTGTTCTTTTGTAAATGGTGGCTGTATTCCAATGTCACCAGTGCCTCCATAGATACGTGGGCTTCGAAGTTGTGCAAGCGTCCCAAGGAGCTGTAACATTTTTGTTTCATTGGTAAATTCTGACGCGTTAAATTGCTTACCAAACACGGTTTGTATGCTTGCAAGGTACTCAACCGGGATGAGGTCGTCAGCGGTTCCAACGAAAAATGAGGTAACAGCATAGACCCTCTCCCAGAGTCTCTCGAGTGATATGTTGTTTGATTGGCAGGACGGCAACGCTGTTGAAATAAGGCATGCTTGGATGGTGGCAATGTTCGCATCGATTTCTCTGATGATGTCACTGCCTCGCAGTAAGAACGCGATACGTCCATACCACATCATGGTTTTAAAGTATCGTTTGAGTTTCTCCGATTGGGTGTAATGTCCACGTGGTTTGTATTGGGAGTAATCTTCTCTATAGCGGAAAAGAGGACTATCCTGAAATCCTTCATGTGTTTCGATGAACGCGAGTTCTTCGGTTACATTTTCATGAACATAAAAGGGAATTGAGAAGGGGACTGTTGTAATGTCCTCTGAATAGTTATAGTCGTCCGTTGGCGTCTGCAACAGACATAGCGCGACTCCAAAGAAGCCAACGTTTCGTCTGGCTGCTTCTTTTACATTCGGTTCTGTGAATGTTTCGTAGTCTTGCATTGATTTATCGAACAGTGCTTTACTAAGGTTAAGAACATCGTCAAAAAACTCCCGTTCTTCGATTCCTTTCAAGGTCTGATCAAACAAGATATGGTACATGTGTAAAAGCGTATCAGAAGTGATGAAAATAGGGATTTCAAGATCTTTTAAATATTTATAAGGTGTAATTATATCAGTCTCATTCCCAAAATCTCGAACCACGAACCCATTTTTTCTTAGTAATTCCTTTTGTAGATTTGTAAGGGAAAATGCAGTTTCGACGCTGTTAAAATTCACGATAGAGCTAAGGTCTAACGGAAGCCTATACTGCGGTGTTTGGGAGTTGATTGTTATCTCCTCGGATGAGTAATATGATGCCATCATATACTTTGGATTATCTGAATGAAGGGTACTGATTGCAGGGATTAGTATAATGCCACTTCCCGGTCCTGGTTGTTGGATGCATCCACTAAGACTGGTAATAAGAAAAAGATTTACAAGTATCACTCCAAAAAGTTTCTTTATGCTGTTCATTTTTTTTCATCCTCAGCAGTTCAATATCAGTAATTATATTTATAGTTGTCCAAGATGTTTGGAAAAAACCATATGACGATAGCTTTTAATCTGTCCTGTTCTATGTCTCAAACTGGATTCCTATGGTTCTTGATAATCTTGGAGACTCATTGAAACGCACAATCAAGAAAATCGCAAACGCAGTCCACGTCGACGCTCAGCTTGTAAAAGAAGTCGTTCGTGACATCCAACGAGCGTTACTGCAATCAGACGTCAATGTCAAACTCGTTCTTGAACTCTCTAGAAAAATTGAACAGCGTGCACTTGAAGAAAAACCACCTGCGGGGATGACAAATCGAGAGCATGTGATTCATATAGTATATGATGAACTGGTTCGTATTGTTGGTGCGTCCAGGGAACTTGCCATCCGTAAACAGATTATTATGATGGTAGGATTATATGGACAAGGGAAAACCACGAGTTGTGGTAAACTTGCTACATTTTTCAAAAGGAAGGGACTACGACCTGCACTAATCGCTGGTGATGTTCACCGACCAGCAGCTTTTGAACAATTAAAACAAATATCCGAGCAAGTAGAGGTTTTGTTCTATGGGGATAAAACTCAGAAAAATGCAGTGAAGGTTATTAAGGAAGGTATTGACCGGTTCAAGCGAACCGCTGATGTGATTATTGTTGACACTTCCGGGCGTCATAAGCTTGAGGATGATCTTATATCTGAGATGAAGGATATCTTTAAAGCGATTAAACCAGATGAGAAGCTTTTGGTCATGGATGCAGCGATGGGTCAGCAGGCTGGTCCACAGGCGAAGGCTTTTAATGATGCGATCGGCATCACTGGTATTGTTCTTACAAAACTTGATGGGACCGCGAAAGGTGGTGGTGCACTGAGTGCTGCCTCTGAGGTTGGTGCCCCAATTGTGTTTGTTGGAACCGGTGAGCATTCCGCTGATTTTGAGAAATTTGACCCCTCTGG
>MUGE01000050.1:0-7567 GCA_002900545.1 Thermoplasmata archaeon M11B2D
CCAAATTGCCAGAGGAGAACATAATCCGCTGCGGGTCAAGCCTATACCGAATCCCGTTCTCCCGGTGGATCGTCTCTGTTTGATTCGACCCAAAAATCACCTCGACGCATGGCTCCCGGTACACGCCTAAAACCCCGCCCATAGCATGTAACGTCGACGAACACCCAAGCACCTTTGCATAAGCCTTCCCGATGATCTGCTGATACGGTTTCAGCTTCTCACATACCCGAAGTATCACAACCGAGCCGATCTTCTCCCATTTATCAGGGAGAAACGCGAGCAGTTCGGAAGGCACCTCCGATGATACCATTGTTTTTATACGTTCAAACGGCGTCTGTCGCATCGTCTCTTCTTACATACGCTTCCCCTATAAAACCTCATCTCTCCAACAACTCTATGTACTGCAAATGCTATTCGCGTGATGGATGGCGGAGCTTTTTCCTTATTCACCACGAAAAAACCAAACAGAAATCATACAGGAAATCAAAAACGCGCTGACAAAACGCACACAATTCGCTTTCGAATCAGGCACTGGGTCGGGAAAAACCATCTGCGTTCTGGCTGCAGCACTCTCCTACGCACTCGAATACAACAAAAAAATCATTTACACGACGCGAACCAATGCACAGCAGCAACAGGTGATTCATGAGCTGCGTGCAATAAAGAAGAAAACCAACGATATACGAATCTACGGGGTCGGCATGCAAGGTCGTGGGAACATGTGCTTACTTGCGCGAGACAATCCAGAGATCCAAAATGGCAACTCAGAGGAACTCTCCCGGTTCTGCTCCTTTCAAAAAAAACTCGCAGTCCAAGAAAAAAGAAAAGGATGCCGTTACTACCGAACCTACCTTGCCGATAAAGACCGTGTCGACACCATCATGCACTGGGCAATGGAAAACCTACCGACCGCAGAAGAGTTCCTAGAAATCTGTAAAAAACAAGGGATTTGCCCCTATGAGATTAACAAACTCATCGTCCATGACGCCCTTGTAGTTGTCGTACCATATGTATATGTGTTTGACAAATCCATCCGAATCAAACTGTTCGACTGGCTTGCCATCGCCGAGGAAGACATCATCCTTGTTGTTGACGAGGCGCATAACCTCCCTGATTATCTCCGGGAACTGTACTCCGCGGAGTTAAGCACCTGGATGCTGACCAGCTGCCTAATGGAGGCAGAGCAGTATGGTAACCCTTCACTTGCTGATGGAAGAATCTCTGTTAGTGCCTTCTGCGAAGAACTGCTAGACGTCGTCACCGTCCTCCGTGATACCTACGTCTATGGGATGCTCGAGGGTGGGATTCGAAAAATCAACTCGGAAAAAAACGATGCCCTCATCCCCTCTCATGAGCTTGAGGTCGAGATCCTCTCACGCTTGAAAATCACCAGTAAGACACTAAAGGATATCATCGCAGACCTCTATGCCTATGGAGCGAAGATTCAGGAGTACAAACAAAAAGACGGAAAACTCCCCCGTTCCTATCTCCACAACCTGGGAGTGTTCCTTAGTTTCTGGACAACAGTGGAGATGGACCAATACATCAAACTTGTCGTAGACACAGGTCAGGGGAAAAACCCGCGGGTGGAAGCATATTGCCTTGACCCATCTATCGCAACTTCCATTTTACGTGATGTCCACTGCAGCATCCATATGTCAGGGACCTTAGAGCCACTTGATGAATACCGTGACTCGCTTGGCCTTCCTTTGGAAACACGACTCGCGAGCTATCCATCGCCATTCCCTCTGGAAAATCGGAAGATTTTCTTTGTCCGCGATGTCACCACGCGATACGAGGAGCTGATGAAAGACAAAACCATCCTACCTCAGATGTGGAAGCATGTCAGCGGCATCTGCAACCGATTCGAAAAGAATACCATGGTCATTTTCCCAAGCTACAACACACTGTCGCTGTTTCGAAAAAACGGCTGTTTCGCCGAGATTCACCGCTGCCTCTATATCGAAGAGCAAAACATGTCACAGTCGGAGCTTATGGACCTTGTCACTGACTTTAAATCCTGCGGAAATGGAAACAACACTGGTGCCGCACTTTTTTCAGTGATGGGCGGACGCATCAGTGAAGGCATGGATTTCCCTGCTGAGCAACTTGAGATAGCAGTAATCGTCGGCATCCCCTATCCAAAACCGACAGTACGCCAACGTGGATTGCAGAACTATTATGATCAGAAATTTGGCAAAGGCTTTGAATACGCAATGCAAGCACCAGCAGCACGGAAAATGCTTCAGGCAATCGGTCGGTTGATCCGTAATGAGAACGACCGTGGCGTTGCAGTGATCCTTGACAAACGCGCACCACGGTTCCATCAATACATAAAGGAGATGAGGGAATCAAAAAATCTGCTTGCCGATATCGATTGCTTCATGAAGCAACCATGCCAACGAAAACCATAGCAATTTCTTTAAAACACAACCGCATTCAGAGTACGTCATACAAGCAGTTATGACGGGTGAGGTCGGTGTACCGTGGAACCAACCAGACATGCAAAGCTCATACTAGAGGACGGCGCTGTTTTTCCCGGATATAGCTTTGGTTCGCATCGTAGGGCGAATGGGGAGGTGGTGTTCAACACAGGGATGGTGGGTTACCCGGAGACCCTCACAGACCCCTCATATAAAGGGCAAATCCTCACACTCACCTATCCCTTGATTGGGAACTATGGTGTCCCTGGGTCTGAAACAGAAGACGGTTTGTTACGCTATTTTGAATCGGAGAACATCCAGGTCGAAGGATTGGTAATCTCCGATTGTTCACACCAGTATTCCCATTGGAACGCCAAAAAATCCTTGTCAGAATGGCTTACAGAATATGACATCCCTGGTATCTTTGGAGTAGATACAAGAGCGCTTACAAAAAAACTACGAACAAAAGGTACGCTCTTAGGAAAAATCGTGTATGGACCTGAAGAAAAATCGTTTTATGATCCAAACAAAAAAAATCTTGCTGCAGAGGTCAGCATCAAAGAACCGATAACATACACAAAAGGTACTTCAAGCATCCTGCTTGTGGATTGTGGGACGAAAAACAGTCTTATCCGGGCATTTTTAAAACGAGGGTTTACGGTAAAACGTGTTCCATGGGATTTCGATTTCACCGCAGAGAAGGTTTCCGGTATCGTCCTTTCCAATGGCCCCGGGGACCCAAAAAAATGTAACGAGACCATCACGCATGTCACCACCCTCCTTTCAGGGAATACCCCGATTCTTGGGATTTGTCTTGGCTGCCAAATCCTGGGGTTAGCAGCAGGTGCTAATACCTACAAACTCAAATATGGGCATCGCAGTCAGAATCAACCCTGCAGAGAAGTTGGGACAAATCGTTGTTATATCACACCGCAGAACCATGGATACGTCGTGGATGCGGACACGCTCCCACAGGATTGGCGTGAATGGTTCTACAATGGCAATGATCAGACCAACGAAGGCATAAAACATATCTCAAAACCGTTTTTTGGCGCTCAATTCCACCCAGAGGCATCCCCTGGTCCTGATGACACTGAGTTTTTATTTGATCTGTTTGTGAGAGCGATGAAATGATTGCACAGAAGAAACCAAAATGGAAGAAGATATTGCTGCTTGGGTCTGGTGCGATACGGATCGGTCAGGCAGGGGAGTTTGATTATTCCGGTAGTCAGGCTATTAAAGCGATAAAAGAAGAAGGAATAAAAACCATATTGATAAACCCAAACATCGCGACGATTCAAACCTCTGACTACCTTGCAGACAAAGTATATTTTTTACCGGTTACCGCATGGTTTGTTGAAAAAGTAATAGCAAAGGAACGCCCCGACGGCATCCTGCTTGGATTTGGTGGGCAAACTGCATTAAACGTCGGACTGACGCTTGCTGCGAATGGCGTTCTGAAAAAATATAAAGTCGAGGTTCTTGGGACGCCGATTGCCGCCATTGACAACACCGAGGATCGTGAACGATTTGTGAAGAAAATACAAGAGATCGACCGTAAGGTCCCCATCAGTAAGGCGGTACGATCCGTAGACGATGCCCTGGATGTCGCTGAAAAGATAGGATATCCAGTCATGTGTCGGATAGCATATGCCCTTGGTGGCCTTGGATCTGGTGTCGCGGCGAATAAAAAAGAACTCCTTGAGCTTGTCAAAAAAGCGTTCTCCTATACTCCTCAGATCCTCATCGAAGAGTACCTTGCTGGTTGGAAGGAGCTGGAGTACGAAGTGGTGCGGGACCGATATGACAATTGCATCGTGGTCTGTTCCATGGAGAATATCGACCCTATGGGGATTCATACTGGGGAAAGCATCGTGACTGCCCCTGTGCAGACGCTTTCTGCTTCTGAAAACTTCATGTTACGTTCCCTTTCGATGCAGGTGATCCGCCACCTTGGGATTGTTGGAGAATGTAACATCCAGTTCGCCTTAGACCCTGATTCGGAAGACTATCGTATCATTGAGGTGAACGCACGACTCAGTCGTAGCTCTGCACTAGCGTCCAAAGCAACTGGGTATCCGCTTGCGTTTATCGCAGCAAAACTCAGTCTTGGTTATGGCCTACCAGAGATACAGAATATTATCACGGGTGAGACCTCCGCGTGTTTTGAACCTGCCTTGGATTACGTGGTCGTAAAATTTCCCCGGTGGGACTTACAGAAGTTCAGACAAGTCAGTGTACGCCTTGGGTCGGAGATGAAATCTGTCGGTGAAGTCATGGCCATCGGCAGGAGCTTTGAGGAGGCGTTACAAAAAGCGATTCGGATGCTTGACGTCAGGATGGTTGGGCTGGTAGGCAACACCATTGAATTTTCTGATCTGGAAACCGAATTAACACAACCATCGGATAAACGGATTTTCGCTATAGTCGAAGCCCTTAAACAAGGATATTCGCTTGAAAAGGTTGCTGACTCTTCGAAGGTTTCTCTTTGGTTCCTCTCAAAGATGCAGAACATTGTTTCGGTTGAACAACAGCTCAAACGATACAGTCTTTCTGAGTTACCAGTATCATTGCTCAGAGAGGCTAAACAGAAAGGTTTTTCTGACCAACAGATCGCCCTGTGTACCAATAGCAGTGAGCCTGAAGTGCGGAAGCATCGCAAGAAGCTTCATATCACCCCCTCTGTAAAACAAATTGATACCCTGGCTGCGGAGTACCCTGCGAAAACCAACTACCTGTACCTTACCTATAACGCCAGTGCCGATGACCTGGATTTCAAAGAAAAACATCAAGTCGTAGTGCTTGGGGGAGGAGCGTACCGGATTGGTTCATCGGTTGAGTTTGACTGGTGTTGCGTCAATGCAGTCTCAACCTTACGGAACTTACGGTATCAAACCATCATGATTAATTGTAACCCTGAGACAGTGAGTACTGATTACGACATCTGTGATAAACTCTATTTTGATGAACTAACCCTGGAACGGGTGTTGGATATCTGTGAGAAAGAAACCCCGCTTGGAGTTATTATCTCGATGGGTGGTCAGATCCCTAATACCCTTGCCATCCCATTAGACGAAGCAGGCGTCCAGATTCTTGGGACCACACCAAAGGATATCGACATCGCAGAGGACCGTCATAAGTTTTCAGCGTTACTGGATATGATAGGCGTAGATCAACCCTTTTGGAAAGAACTCACAAGCTTGGAATCCGCAGAAGAATTCGCAAGCAAGGTCGGATACCCTGTGTTGGTCCGACCAAGTTATGTGCTTAGTGGTGCTGCGATGAGCATTGCGCTAAGTAACAAAGAGCTTCGTCTGTACCTGAAAAAAGCATCTGAGATAAGTAAAAAACACCCTGTGGTGATTAGTAAGTTTATCACCGGGGCAAAAGAAATCGAAATCGATGCGGTCGCCAATCATGGAAAACTCTACTGTTATGCGATCTCTGAGCATATCGAAAATGCGGGGGTTCATTCTGGTGATGCAACCATTGTGCTTCCACCACAACGAACCTATCTTGAAACAATGCGCCGGGTGAAAACCATCACAAAAAGCATCGCAGCCCACCTACGAATCACTGGTCCGTTCAACATCCAATTCATCGCAAAAGACAATGACGTCAAGGTCATTGAATGCAACTTGCGTGCATCCAGGAGCTTCCCCTTTGTATCAAAGGTTTTTAAAATCAATTTTGTTGACCTGGCCACGAAGATTATTATGGGGAAACAGGTGCCACGGATTGATCGGTCCTCCTTTGATTTGGATTATGTCGGGGTGAAGGCATCCCAATTTTCGTTTACACGGTTGAAGGGATCAGACCCGATTCTTGGTGTAGAAATGGTTTCCACTGGGGAGGTGGCCTGCCTTGGTGATGATTTCAATGAGGCGTTTTTAAAAAGCCTATTGTCTGTTGACTTCATCCTGCCAAAGAAGACCGTTCTTCTGTCGACAGGACCTGTGGATAGCAAAGCAGATTTCCTTGAAAGCACAAGGATTCTGCAGGCCATGGGATATCATTTTTATGCGACAAAGGGAACCGCTGATTTCATGAAGGAGCATGGTATCGATGCGGAAGTCCTCTACTGGCCGTTGGAGGGGAAAGAACCGAATACGCTGACCTATATTGCGAATGGAAAAATCGATTTAGTCATCAACATCCCAAAAAATATTGAAAAAGACGAACTTGACAATGATTATCTCATACGCCGTAAGACGGTTGATTTCAACGTCCCTCTGATTACAAACCTGCAGCTTGCGAAACGCTTTGTCGAGGCGCTCCAACGGACGTCTCTTGATGATTTAAAAATAAAAAGTTGGAATGAATATCAGTGATTCCTTAGGGCTCCTTTGGGAGAAGATTTGGGATGCCATCGATGATAGGATATGAGCATTTGCACTGTGGGCAGGAGAACGTGCCTGCGATGATCTCTCCTTTTTCCTCTTTTTCAACCGCCAAGTGTAGGTCACCCTTGCATGTCGGGCAGCAGAGGATTTTTACGATTTCTTTTTTCATATGCCCCCATATCTAATATTCGCCTAAAAAGATTGCCCGTTTTTTCCCCACATCTGCATCGTACACAAACGTCCAGTCTTCGTCGGTCTGTCTTTTTGCGTCCTGCAGTAACTGCATGTAGTTTTTCACCTGGGAGTCCATCAGGTCCGCCTGATGAAGGATGCAGGCTTCCACTAGCTTTGGAAGCTTTGGAGACCCCCATTCGTATTTCCCATGATGGCTTAAGATCAGATGAATCAGTTGGTGTTCCAGCTCCTTTGGAAATTCGTTTCCATCGTTCTGAAGCTGCTTGATTTTCTCTCTGATCCATTGCTCTCCGATCACGATGTGACCGATGAAGTTTCCCTCATCGCTGATATCGATTGCGGCTGTATAGATGTATTCCTTTAACTTGCCGATATCATGTAAAAGTGCCCCACAGAGGAGAAGGTCCTTGTTGACCCGTTGATACATCTCAGAGATGTTTAGGCATAGTCGCATCACCCCGACGGTATGCTCCAGATTTCCTCCGACATAGTTATGATGATGAGTTATGGCTGAGGGTGAATGGAGATACATGCTGACGAATGCAGGGTCGTCGAAGAAGGATGCAAGCAGGTTCTTCAATGGCTCGCTTTGGATGGTGGTTAGTT
>MUGE01000051.1:0-7538 GCA_002900545.1 Thermoplasmata archaeon M11B2D
TAAGATTGTGGGATCTATTTCGTTGTTGCTTTTAACAAAGAAAGGCATTTATTGCGCGCGTGACCGTCATGGGGTCACTCCCTTAGCTATTGGTCAAAAAGACGGAGAAGTGGCCGTTGCCAGTGAAACCTGTGCGTTTCCCAACCTTGGATTTCATATTAAAAAATATATCACACCTGGGGAAATCATCTTCATAAACAAGAATGGTATTGACGCAAAAAAGAAAGGACGACCGCTAAGTAAAATTTGTGCATTTCTATGGGTGTATACTGGTTTTCCCGCTTCATCCTACGAAGGAATTAACGTTGAAAAAGTCCGTGAGAACTGCGGCAGTTTTTTAGCCAAGCGGGACTCGGTCAAAGCGGACCTTGTATCAGGGATTCCTGACTCAGGCATCGCGCATGCAATCGGGTATGCCATCGAATCTGGGATACCCTATCGCAGGGTGATTATCAAATACACCCCCGGATATGGACGCAGCTATACGCCCCTTTCCCAGGAATTACGGGACCGTATCGCGCTAATGAAGTTAATCGCCAACGAGGCGATTGCAAAAGGAAATAGGATTGTTCTTTGCGAGGATTCTATCGTTCGAGGGACACAGTTGAAGAATTATACGATTACAAAGCTGATGCAGGCAGGTGCAAAGGAGATCCATGTACGTCCTGCATGCCCTCCTTTGATGTTCCCCTGTGTGTATAATCTCTCAACTCGAAGTATTCATGAGTTAGTTGCCCGCAAGGCTATTCGGGCTCTTGAGGGAAGGGATATAGAGGATGTCTCTGAGTATATCGATCAATCCACAGAGAAATATAAAAAAATGGTGGATTGGATCGCCAAAGACCTAGGGGTTACCTCATTGCAGTATCAGTTGTTAGATGACATGGTAAAAGCAATCGGGCTGCCAAAGGAACAATTATGTCTGTATTGTTGGATTGGGAGAGGATTACAAAAAAGCTTACCGTCGTATCAAGACGCATACAATTACGAAACCCTTGCCTGTAGGTAATTTCTTTTCTATGGATTATTTAAAAAAGAGAAAAGAAAAATGTTGGTTTATTTTATCTTTACCTTTGTTGATTTATATTCTGGTTTTGGCTCAAGCTTTGGTAGAGTTAAGTTTAAGATTCCGTCTTTGAATTCTGCTTCTACGCTGTCTGTTTTTATGTTTTCGGGAAACTCAACGCTTCGATAAAAGCATGTGCTGCTGCGTTCTCGTCTAAGCCAGTTTTTGTGTTTCTCTTCTTCACCGGTTTCGTGTTTTGCGGAAATCTCGATACTGGTCGGACAGACGTCGATGTTGATTTTGTCTTTTGGGATACCTGGCATTTCGATCTTCATTTCATATTTGTCTCCGAGATCTGCAACATCCATCATTGGGGTCCGTAGCTCGTCAATGCTACTGAGAAAAGCACTTTCCGGTCTCCAGAACAAATCATTAAAATTCGTCCGGAATTGGTCAAAGAGTTGGTCCATGTCCATCCACAAGTCATAGGGTCTTTTTTGGATGATTTCTCCTGTTTTTCCTTCAGTTGGCCGTATTGCCAATTTATCTTTTTTTCCTTTTATGAGTGCCATAGGTGTTACCTCCAATTTTTCTAGTTCTAAAAATCGGAATATATACACTTCTATAAAAACATTTCGCTTAATTTGGGTGTTTCTTTTCCCAAAATCACTTCCTCCTAGAAAAAGAAACTTTAATAACAATCAACCTCGTTTCAGAAAAACACGAAAAAAACAATTACAGAAAACGCATAAAGAGGAGATGAGATGGGAAAAAAACTCCATTCATCTAGGATATTATTCTATTGTATCATTCCTGGAGTCCTCCTTTTTTTCCTCGTACCTTGTCTTCATGCTCAAAGTTACTACGCTGATCTGACTATTACTGTTGACAACTCCGGGTATGTCACCATAGATGGTCGAACAAATTATCCAAACCTGACCATACAAAACACGGAACAATACACCGCTAAATCACAAAGCCTCTGGGTCCTTAACATCACAAAACAAGAGACATTCTCTGAATTTATCTATACCCTGATACTCCCAGCCGGCTCCTCGATAAACTACATAAAAACTTCAGGATTTCTCCAGATCGAAGAGAACCTCGGACGTCTGATCATTAAGGGATTTGGTGAAAATGAATCGCTTATCATACTCGTCCAGTACCAGATAGAGAAACAAGAAAGCATTGCGTTTGAACAGACTTTGGTTTTTATCTTTTTAATAGGATCTATCGTTGTGGTAAGCATACTGGTAGTGGTTCTCTTTTCTAAGGAGAAAAAAATCAAGCCAGCTACCACGAACGCAGAAACACCGAAACCATATGAAGAGATAAAGGGATTAAATCCGCGACAGAAACAAATCATGCAGCTGCTATATGAAAGCAACAGCCCTCTGACACAAACCGATATACAAAAACACCTTCAGATACCAAAAGCCTCGGTTTCCAGGAACATCCTTGGGTTAGAACGAAAGGGGCTCATCGAGAAAGAACAAATAGGCATGTCAAATCTCATCCGCCTGAAAAAACAATAAATGGTCCTACCCCCTATTTCGGAGTGTTCCGGTATGTTCCGGTGAAAATAGATATGTTGTTTCATCCATCAGGGGTTCAAAGGCCATGATGAAATGGCAAAAAAAGATGTGAAAGCAATGAAAAAAATAAAAAATCTATTACTGACGCTGATGCTGTTGACATCGATAATGTCCTTTGCATTAGCGGTTGAGGCAGACGACCCGCCCCAAGAAGACCCTGAAGATGAAACCGCTGATCCTGAAACACTCCATCAAATACAAGTCATGAATGATTCCTTAGGAGCAAGAATAAGACTACTCCAATTAGAAAAAGCGATACTGATCAACATCCTAAAAGGAAATATGACAGTGCAGATCCTCAAGGGACTTGACGTAAATACCACCGAGCTTGAAGTAATCCTTGAAGACCTACAAGACGTTCTTGATGAAGTCCAAGCTGCGGACCCTGCCGCAAATGACTCGGTACAGGTCTTTGTCCAATTGAAAAACGAATCAAGAACACTGACAAAACAATTCCGAGAAACATTACGAGTATTGCTCGATGCTGAGACAATCGCGATGATACAAGAGCAGCTACGAAATATCAACAGCGGAGAACTTCAGAATTACCATATGAGGATCCGCAACTGTGTAAGGCAATTCAACCGAAATCAACTATATCGGTTATTTGGTTTTGTCGGTGAAGTCAACACGACGCTCCTGGACGAATACCTCAATGGAACCATAACCTTACATCAGGCAAAAGGCAATTTCTACAAGCTGATGAACCAAATGACGAAACAAAAACGATACATGATTTTCGCAGAGATAAAAGGAGAGAATATCCAAAGTAGGATACAAGCACAGGAAGCCATGGAGAACATAGGACCAAATGACAAAGGAAAGGGCCACGGAGGCCGACCTTAAGGAAATCTCTTTGGATGTGTCATGAATATGAACAAAAAAATACTCTCCCTTCTTTTTTTATTAATTCTCTTAGTTTCTGTGACACTCTCCTATGCGTTCTTCGTTCAACAAGCACCCTCCGATGGGCATCAAACCGGCTTAGAAGGCGATATAGACGATGATACCTTTACATCAGAGGTTGATTCCCTGTTTCTTGACGAGGATGAGGAAATAGAAATCGGAGAAATGGTTTAATAGTTACACCTCTCCATCTTTTTTTTATATATCGATATAATCGATGGCGTCAGGCGGTCTCTGTGACCACCTGGGGTAAATTTTATGTTTCAGAGCCCATACCCAGTTTCTAGTAGTTCTGTTAACCGTGAGATAAACCGTGTTAACGGACCCCCATCGACAATACTATGATCTGCTGTAATGGTGATATGGAGATACTCACGGATTTGGATTTCATCAGTTACTACACCTGGTTTCTTCGTTATACCTCCAACAGCGACAAGGGTGGCAATAGGACCACCCATCCCAATCACCCATCCAGGGAAACGACCTTTCATCCCGATAGCTGTAACACCAACAGTCCCAAGATGCTTCTTTTTCATCAGCCCTCTTTTTCGCAACAAACGCACCCCTACTTTCTTTAACCATAGCGGTGCATGAATAACCCATTTTTCAAAAGAAGAGAGGTCTCCAAGAACCTCCGTCGAACCGTCAACTGCTTGTTGTTGCACCAAACGGATCTCTTTTGTGATTTCTTCAACGGTTTTTTTATTTGCTTTTCGTATGATATATGCAAGCGGTCGTTGCTCACCGTCCACCTCTCGTTCTATCGGGATTGGTACGTCAACATCTTCGAAGGATACGATTTTTTTCCTTCCTAATCGATAAGAGTTCAATTGTCTATACTCAAATGCAGCTTGACTGACACATCTCACAATCCAGCCGGTAAACGAAATATCCACAGTTCCTTTCCGTGCTTTGATGGTTTTTCGAGCATCGGTTACGTCTACCTCAAGTAATGCATGGATATTCAGACGACGTTTTCCCTCTTGAGAGACGACAACAATATCCTGACGAGCCTTTGAGAATGGTTTTACCTCATATGAGCCTATTTTATCCATACAACCCTACCATCGATATTTCTTCTATTCAAATACTTTTTTGCCATAACCATTATTATCCCCTTCCCCCGTACGCTTTTCTTGTTTATGAAAAAACATCCAGCCCTTGTTATCGAACACTGCGAACCAGGACTTTCAGAATGGCTTCTTCTTGAATACAAACATGCAGCGGTACTATGGGAGAACGATGTAATGTTTACCCGGGTGGACAAAAAAACTGCAAACGTGCTGAAACACATAGGAAGAACCAAAGAAGAAAAAGCACAGGATCTCTTTTCGCACACCAGTGGAGTCATACTCGATCCACAAGCAAAAAAACCACTCACACCAGCGGATTGTAAAAAATTTGACGTAATTATCGTAGGTGGACTGCTAGGGTACGAAAAACCAAAAGGACGAACAAAGAAAATGATTAGCGATACATCCGGTTTTCAACAACGAAATCTCGGTCCACATCAGCTTTCAATTGATGGAGCCGTATTTGTTGCAAAAGCGATATGCCTTGGTATGTATCTTAAGGACATTGAGATAGCACGAGAAATCGAAATCATTCATGATACGGTCCACTCAACGATCCTCCCATTTGGATACCCTATGATACAGAACATTCCAATCATAACACCTGGACTTGTTGAATATCTAGCAAAACTATAACATTTAAATAATAAGTTATTATACATTTTAGTGAAACACGGAGAGGCATAGTATGATGAAAGAAAAAAAATTATTATCTATAGGCCTAGTGCTAGCAATGGTAATCGGAACCATCGCATTAGCAGGATGTACAGAAGAACAGGCAAATAAAATTATTGTGGGGACTGACCCTACATTTGCACCTTTTGAATATGTCGATGAAAGTGGAAAAATTGTTGGCTTTGACATCGATCTTGTTACTACAATACTCACTAATCTAGGATATGAAGTGGAAGTTAAGGATATAGCCTTTGACTTGTTAGTCGATGAATTAAAGATCGGTCGTATTGATGTAATCGCCGCTGGAATGACAATTAATCAAGAGCGCTTAGAGCAAATCTCATTTAGCATCCCCTATTATTCCTCAAATCAGTCGGTATTAGTACCTTCAAACTCAGCGTTGGTCATCACAAATTTCACCGACTTTGCTAATCTAAAACTCGGAGCACAAATAGGAACAACAGGCGCGATGTGGGTCGAAGATCATTTACAGAACCAGACATGGTTAGATGAACAGAATATCACTTATTCGCTGAATGTCAGCTTGGAGTATTATCCCTCCTACATTGAGGCAGTATTGGATTTAAAGAAAACCCCTCCATTACTAGATGCGGTTATCGTTGATGAGCCTGTTGGAAAAAAGTTTGCTGCAGATGGCACAACAAAAATAATACATGTCATTGATACAAACGAATCATTCGGATTGGGTGTGAAAAAGGAAAACACGGAGTTATTACAAAAAATAAACCAAGAGCTGGAACAGTTCATTGGGTCTGCAGAATGGAATGCACTCGTTGCGAAATACTTCGAGTAAGCTACAAGTGATCCGTTGGTAACCGATACAATCATCAACTCTTTTCCTCATTTGATGAGTGGACTTGCTGTCACTATTGAATTAACAATACTAAGCATGTTCCTCTCATCGATTCTAGCTATCATCATGGCGTTTGGCCGATCCTACGGAAAACAACCTCTCCCTATTATTGTTCTTGTTTATGAAAAAATCTTCAGAGGTATTCCTCTCATTGTGATATTTATTTTAGTCTACTTTGGACTGGCCCAAATAGGAATTTTAATAGATGCGTTTAGTGCAGCTATCATTGGGCTTGCGTTGCATAGCACAGCATACCAGATACAAATCTATCGAAGTGCAATCAATTCAATCCCCGAAGGTCAAATCATCGCGGCTCGGTCTATCGGAATGTCTAAACTTAAGGCAATCCGGTATATTCTTCTCCCTCAGATGTTACGATTATCAATACCAGGCTGGTCCAATGAATTTACGATAATTTTAAAGGATACTTCAATTGCGATTGCCATAGGCGTTGTCGAATTAATGCGACAAGGAAGGTACGTTATCGTTCGAGAGCCAAGTGAGGCCTTGTATATCCTTTTAGTCGTTGCCTTGATTTATTTCATTTTTGTCTTTACAATCAATCGTGGTTTGAGCTATTTAGAAAAAAGATACCATATTTCTGGTCTGGAGATAACAAATGCACGGTAGAAAAAGGAGCGTGGTTCTATGGCTATGCTTGAAGTAAAAAATATCCATAAATCCTTTGGAACAACTGAGGTCTTAAAAGGAATTTCGTTTTGTATGGAGAAAGAAGAGACAAAGGTTATCATTGGAACGAGTGGAACAGGAAAAAGCACACTTCTGAGATGTATCAATCAACTCGATCCACCAGATAAAGGTGAAGTTTGGCTTGATGGCGAGGAACTTACAAACCCATCGACAAATATCAATAGGGTTCGTCAAAAGATTGGGTTCGTATTTCAAGATTTCAATCTGTTCAATCATCTCACCGCTCTGAGAAATGTCAGTATCGGTTTAGAAAAAGTAAAGCAGATGAATAAGGAAAAAGCAAGAGAACGAGCAAGCAATGAGTTAAAACGTGTTGGCCTAGAAAAACAAATCAATCAATACCCTGCGCAATTGTCTGGAGGGCAGAAGCAACGAGTTGGAATCGCTCGTGCATTAGCGATGGACCCGGACATTATCCTTTTTGATGAGCCTACATCGGCGTTGGACCCTGAACTTATCGGCGATGTCCTTGATGTGATGAAATCACTCTGCGGGAAGGTCGCGATGCTGATTGTGACTCATGAGATGGGATTTGCACGCAATGTGGCAGATGAAATAATATTTATGGAAGGCGGCGTCATTGTCGAAAAAGGATCACCAAAACAAATGTTCCAAAACCCAACGAAGGAACGAACAAAACAGTTCCTTCGAAGAATAGCAACCTTATATGGAGAGGAGTACCCAACGATGGCAAAATC
>MUGE01000052.1:0-7514 GCA_002900545.1 Thermoplasmata archaeon M11B2D
GGGACGGGGACGAGTATTTCGAATTTTATCCTCAGGAGGCCGTAGACGATTATGAAAGGTGTGTTAGTAACAAAAAGTAAAGATAAATTCGCAGACCCGCCAAATTTCACTGAGAGAAAAGACTACCGTCCTGCCGATGTCAAAGAAACCGGTCTCTCATTTGTCGGTCATGAGATATCCGAGGACCGCACCGTGATGAACCAGTTCCTCCATTATGATCAGCTCTACACGATTAGACATGGGTGGAATAGCAGGTTCTTCATCGGGTTGCTTGACGGCAAGATTATGGGGACTCGTTGTCCGAAATGTGGTGACTCGTGGGTTCCGGTACGCACCCATTGTTGGAATTTGGACTGTAACTTACAAAGAACCGAATGGGTGGAGATGCCTCTCACTGCAAAGGTTCACACCTGGACGGTCGCAGGATGGAGTGGACGGTCCTCGCTGAAGCGACTGCCTATCGTCCTAGTGTACGCATTCATAGGCACAAGTAAGGTCGCGATGGCAAACGAACTGCATGGGATACATCCCTGGGAGGTTGAGTTCGGCATGCCGCTCAAAATTGTCTTTAAACCGAAAGAACAGCGTGTCGGGGCGGTGACTGACTTTCATTTCGAGCCGGTAGATTTCTGGAAACCCTCCCCGATGAATCAGGAGAAACAACGGATAAAAGACTTGGTAACTCCTGTCTATGAATGGGTAAAAACCATCAAATAGCTACAGCAATCAACCAGAATACTACCGACCTGTTACCAAAAAATCATTGGGTGTGTATCTTATCTTTTACGAATTCAACGAGTTCCTGTTTTGTAAATGGTTTTTGCAGGAAATCTTCAATGCCACCAGATAGTTTTTTCAAGGATGGTTTCATGGAGAACAGGGCGGATGAGTACACACTCCCAGGCATTCTGGTGTTTACAAGGATCAAGTCGAAGGTCTCCTCGTTTTCCTCTTTGAGATGGTCTAGTGCTTCTCTGCTGTTTCGTGCTGTCACCACCTCGACATCTTCTTTTTCTAAGAGCGTTTTTGCCTCTTTGAGAAGAGTGGGTTCCTCATCAACGATCATGATGGTTTTTATCGTCACACCAACAACAGAAACGTATTTCATACTTAAAATCTTTTGATGCGACATCAGGAAAGTTTAAATCAACTAGGTCTTTACCTTTTCCTCATATGCTTACCAGAGACGAGGCGTTGCCACTTCTTAATAATAACCTGCGAACAGAAAATCTCAAAAAACACTCCTTTGCTGTGGAAGCCATCCTTGAGGATATGGCAAAAAAACTTGGTGAAGACTCGCAGCTTTGGGGACTGACGGGACTGCTCCATGACCTCGATTATGATTTTACAAAAAACGAGCCAGAGAGACATTCACAGATAACTGTGAAGGTATTATCCGAGTTACTTCCTTTGGAGGCAATCAACGCGATAAAAGCTCATAACTATCAGTACACCGCGCAGATCCCACAGACCTATCTGGATAAATCATTGATTGCTGCTGATGCGGTCTCAGGTCTCATTATCGCTACCGCACTGGTCATGCCCTCGAAAAAACTCGCTGATGTGACCACAAAGACTCTTCTAACGAAGTTTAAGGATAAATCCTTTGCTGCTGGCTGCAACCGAAAACGAATTGAACTATGTGAAGATATGGAACTAGAACTTCAGGTCTTTCTTGAGCTGAGTTTACACGCGCTTAAGAGGGTTTCTGATTCATTGGGGCTTTAAAGTATGACGCCACCTGAAAATACCTACACAAAGACTCATCAGTCAAATAACCGATCTCAAGAAGGCGAGGAAGGATATTACCGGTTGCCGCTACCAAATAGAAGGAACCGCGAGATGTTTGCGATTGCAGACCAACTGCTTGGTGGTTCTCGCATCCATGTCGTCTGTGAGGATAAAAAATCTAGGATGGCTCGTATCCCTGGGAAGATGAAACGGAAGGCAAGGGTGCGCGCTGGCGATCTACTAATCATCCGACCCTGGGACATCCAGGATGAAAAAGCAGACATTGTTTTTCGATACAGTAGGACTCAAGCGGGTAGTCTGAGTAGAAGGAAAATGCTTCCCGAGGAAATTAATGTCTTCTGATGAACTTCTTGATGATAAATGGTTAAAGAAACTTGATCGGCAATCCCAGGTGATATTGAATCGGGTGGTTTTTAACCGGAAAACATTTGGGGAGGTATTTGATAAACAGACACTGCTTCTTCTAGGGAAACTGATTTCTGATGGCGTCATCGATCAGGTTGATTTCCCGATTTCGACAGGGAAGGAAGCCAATATCTTTCGTGGGACGACCCCTGAAAATACGTTGGTCGCGATCAAGATCTACCGGACTGCGACCATGACGTTTAAGCATATTGCGTCATACATTGAAGGCGATCCTCGGTTTTCCTCTGGGTATACGAACAGGCGAGATATCATCGAGGAATGGGCAAAAAAGGAATACAAAAACCTTGAGTTGTTTCGTCAGGCGAACGTCCGAGCCCCCGTCCCTATTAAATGCGTGCATAATGTATTGGTCATGAGCTACATCGGTGACAAAGCAAAACCAGCGCCGATGCTAAAGGATGTGGTTCTTCGCAACCCGCAGAAGATCTTTGATGAAATCATGGTCTTTATCGAAAGAATGTATGCGAAGAAGGTCGTCCACGCTGATCTGAGCGCATTTAATATTCTGCTGTTCCGTCAGAAACCCTATATCATTGATGCTGGTCAGGCGGTTCTGCTTGACCACCCAGCCTCACAAGAGTTTCTAACAAGAGACGTACATAATATCGTGTCCTATTTCAAGAAATACCATATCCCGGGAAATGAACAAGAAATCCTTACGAAACTACTGAAAAGGAAAAGGGAGGAACCATGAGATATATCCGAATTCCAAGGGAACGTGTCGGTGTACTCATTGGCAAGGAGGGCGAAACGAAAAAGACGATTGAACGAATCTCCCGTGTGCATCTTGAGATTGATTCTGAGGAGGGGGCTGTGACATTTAATGAGCAAGAGGCAAAAGACCCGTTGGTTCCCTTAAAAGTCGAGGATGTAATCCATGCGATCGGACGGGGATTCTCCCCAGAACACGCGTTTCGTTTGTTTGGGGAAGAAACTGAACTGTTCGTCTTTGATATCTATGACTATGTAGGAAAAAAGGAGTCCCATCTCTTACGGGTCAAGGCACGAGTCATTGGCCGTGAGGGGAAAACAAAACAGGTCATCGAGGGTCTGACGGGTGCACTGCTTTCGGTTTACGGCCATACGGTCGCGGTGATAGCGGATTTTGAAAGCATGGATGTCGCAAAAAAAGCAATTGATATGCTGCTTGGTGGAAGCGAGCATTCCACAGTGTATCGGTACCTCGAGCGAGAGATGAAAAGATACCATCTCAGCAGACGGGTACGACGAGAATAAACAACGATGTCTGTTCCATCGCGTGGTACAGTACATCCGAATACAAAAAGTGAGAAAGAATCACCTTCCTTAGAGAATCAAATCTCCTTTTGGATCTCTCTATATTTCGCTCGTCGTTTCCCTCTTTTTTGAGAAGGAACGCTTCTTTCTACGATCTACTGAGTTCTGTACCAAAAACCTTGGTGATTTGTTTTAACTCTTGTAAACTAATAATCCGTTTACAATGAAGATGATTGATAAATGCTTGTGCAGCTTCGCTTTCTTTTCCTTCGAAATAGAGGATGTTTTTCTTGTAAACATTTATGCGATGGATTGTTGGGAAATATTTTTTCAATGTGATGAAGCGGCATTGAAAGTTGTCATGCGAAGAAAAACAATAGCCTTTGGTAAGCAACTTTTGAAGAATATCGAGTGTTTTCCCTCGTATCCCAGGCCATCCACAGTGAGTACTAGGAATGTCTTTCGTCCAATTATATATTGTCGCGGATGTGACATGAAGCTCCTTTGCTATCTGAAACTTGGTTTTCCCGGTTTTTATTTTCCGTCGAATCCATCCCCGCTTTGCAGGAGAAATATACACTGGATTTTGTGTCATCACTAAAGAGTAAAAAACACCTATAAAAAAATACTGGAAAATCAGGTGATAAATCACCTGACTTTCGAGGGTTTTTATTCACTACAGGAATGTTATGTTACGTTTTACTGAACTGCCACCATGCTTCCAGCTTGGTTTGATCGCTTGTGTTAAGGATGTTTCCTTCAGGGTCTCTGAATGCTGCGTGCACACGATACAAGCCGGGTCCATTCATCAGATCTGATGCTCTCACCTGTCCATTGAAGATGGTGTCAAGTCCCAGTTGACAGCTGCTGTTAATGCTGCGTGACGTGGTCTCATTGATGGTGTCATTGTCTACGATCCAGCTCTCCAGAGTCTCGTTGTAATACTGCACCTGCATCAACAAATACCCACTAATATCTGTCTCACCGGTATTCTCGATCTTCGACTGATACCCTGTATAGAATTTGTACACGCTACTCCAAGTTGAGAGGGTGCCGTCATCTGCTTTGACCTTCCAGTACCACCACTGGCCGTTCACCGACGCGTTCAAAAACCTCTGACGATACACACCATTACAGACACTGCTGTTGCTGCCGAACTGCAGCCAGGTCGACGGGTTCACATACGTCACCACGACATACACCTGACTGCATCTGCAGTCTCCTGCTTCGTTTCCAATGAACGCGACCCCCGCCTCAAGAGCATCAACTGCACTCCAATCCCAGGCGGCACCGGTCGCAGGATTCACAGACCAGGTATGGCTGTACAAGGTAAAGGTGGATGTCGGCGTACACTCGTTTCCATCATAATAGCCACCCCCGGATTTAATGACGATCTTCCCCTGATTTGGAACACTGGGATAACCTCCGATTCCACCACGGTTACACCGGGCGTACACGGTCACCGCATGAATCACCCCTGATGCATCCCCATGATCCTCCAGGGTATACGTATCCTTCTTCCAGGTGGTCCCCGACCAATAGACGTAATCAGCATCATTAGCAACCGCTTCATCAACGCACTGGTAATTCGCCATGGTTGACCCTGGATACTTGGACAACTGGGTGATGCTGCCGTTTCCGTTCGGACGCAACGTCAGCAGGCTTGACGTGGAGTTCGAGTACCACGTGACGTTCATCGTATCACAATTTGGATCAGACACCGTGATGTTCACCTGTGGCTGCAGGATGATGCCGTTGGTTCCATGTGGAGGATACGGATCTGACACGGATGGCGCGGTGTTGTAGGTGACCCGCAGCTGAATCATGGAACAATAAAGAGCTGTCTCTGATCCACGTGATGCCTCCACGTCACAGTCAAGGCCTTCAACCTCAGACCAGGACCATTGCAATTCTCCGCCACTACCTCGACCGTCGTCGTTGGTGATGTCGAACCATTGCGACCATTCCGGTTGATCTGTAGTTACAAACGTGTAGTTCTCACCGTCGGTTTCTCCAAATATCGGCCGTACGATAATGTTCCCTCCATCCTTGCCTTGATAGTATCCGTTCACCCGGAGTTCTACTTTCAGGATCACGCCAAGATCATCACCCTCGCAGGTGTTCCCGTTGCAGAACTCAACAGTAGCATCGGTATAAGTTGATGCAAATGTCTCCTCGTTCTCGTCAGTCATTAATTCGGGGTCACTCTCCCACGCCTCATTCTCATCAAACCCGTTGAAATAAAACGTCTCCTGGCTTGCGTCATACCACTGCAACCAGGTGTGTTTCTGCTGACCCGCGACAAGCATCCCGATCCGGATGAACAAGGTGACGGGCGCGTTCTGCTGACCAGACCGTGACTTCACCAGCAGCTTATAATTGAGATTCGGGTTCCAGCGTAGATACAACGACTGGGTCTGCGACCCGGTCACATCCTCCATCAGATACAGCACCGTATCATTCAAACTGGTGTACGAATTGTCCAGCGTCTGGTTCAACAAGTATGTGTCCTGATCCACCAGGATGTAATCACCCTGGGTGGTCATGTTGATCTGGATGTCCTTCAGTTCCCAGCCAAACCCGAGCACATAGGGGATGCTGCTTGATCCGATGTTCTTGATAGAGGGGATGACAGTAAGATCAGTATCACCTGCTCCAAGGTGATACCGGATGGCGAGACGGAACGAGTATCCTGCGTGGGTGAGATCCTTCCATAACGTCACGTTCACAAAAGAGATATCATCGGTGTCGATCTCCTGGGTGAACCCGGTGAGTTCATCAGTCCGATACAACAAGTTCCATTGGTCGTTGTTGTAATACCCCAGCATGAGCACGTTATGGGACCAGTACTGGGTCTTATGGTTCGTCAGCTGAATGCCGCTGCTGGTGTTGAAATAATAGTTATCGTATTGGTTCCAGAGATGCAGCACCGCACCATCATCCAACAATTCATGTCCAAGTGATGGTGAGGGGCTACCGGGTGGATCGGTGAGGTTGATGTACTCGGTGCCCGTGTAGCTGTCACTTAAGGTGGTGATGCTAATGCTTGCATTCGCACAGACATGGAAATGATGCCCGGAGGAACTATTACTATTTGACGAGTTATCTGTCACCCAAATGGTATAGTTGTATTGCCCGACCAACCACGTATCCGTGAAAAGATAGTGATACGTGTCATTTGAGCAGTGAGTCATCGTGAAATTCCCAGATTTTCCCCCAGGATACCCAATCTGAACCTTCACGTGATTGATTCCGCTACATTCATCGGTGACATTCACAGTGATGGTGATGTTGTACCCGAAACCAACGGCAGGGGGATTAGCGTTGACGCTGGTGATCTGTGGTGGTGTGGTGTCAGGGGTGTAACTGCAGTAAAGGGAGTAATACCGAGGTTCATTGGTAAAACTCATGGGGTCCGGTGGATCCCCGTAGGGTTGGTTATTATCATATCGTCCTGAGACACTCCAACCTGATTCGTGATAATAGACCCGGGAGGATGTTGACCCACCCCAACAGGTTATCACATATTGAGTACCTTTCACCAGCAAGGGTGCTGTGCCTGTAAAGTTGAATACCGCCCACCACATTGTTGAAGCAGGATCGCCTTGCGGGAGCGATACCCAATCACTGCTTGTCGTCCCGATAAGAGCATTATCACTTGCTCGATACAGCATGCATGTATACGACACGGGTAACGTTTGATCGATGAACGCGGTGATGTTATTTGCCCTGCCGTACTCGTTTGCGGTGAATACGGAGCCGCTGATATTCCCATTGACACATTTGGATATATTCCCTATTTTTGTGTACCCCAATGGATGATACAAATGAAATACACCTGTTTCACTTGAATCATCATAATGAACTATTTCATGTAAAGATGCAAGATAGTCTATTCTTCCTGTAGAGTTGAAAACATGAACTGTGACTGAGAAGTTACCATCATGGATGCAATCAGGGATTGAAATATTCAATGATCCGTTTGTACTCGGAGAAGTAACAATCAAATCTTGTCCTATCGTGTAATTCATGGTGTTTTCACCAGATGTCACGTGAATATCCGCGTGCACTCTGACAAGATCATTTGGAATGGAGGTATT
>MUGE01000053.1:0-7426 GCA_002900545.1 Thermoplasmata archaeon M11B2D
TACGCCATTTACGCAAGGTTTCCCCTGGTTTTGGGCTCAGAGTTACCTCACCTGCGATTTTCTCTGCCAATACTTCCTTAACACCCATACGTATCAGAAACCTACAATGAATGTCGATATATTATATCGACAATCTATTAATACGTTTCCATTAACAACAAAGAAAATTGAGGGGAAAATCAGCTCTTCCACCCGTATTTAAACACCCATTCAGTAAACTGCTCCCCTGCCTCAGTCTCAACATCGACGTTTCCTGCGTTGATTTCGTTTTTCCCGTCGTTGTCACAATCCCCGATGCATATGACCGCCATCCAGCCAAACGTAGGAAGCACTGCTTCCTGGATGTATGTCGTCTCATTCCACTGCAGAACATACGTAAGGCCAGCGCCAGCGACCACTTCATTAAGGCCATCATCATCGGTATCACCGACATCGATTCCTTCAATCACTGGTTTTCCTTCAGGCCAGGTTTTATCAAATTGCGTCTCATACCCACTGCCGTTCCATTTAAAAATCGAGATACGCGGCGTCCAGAAGCTTACCAGGATTTCTGCTTTTCCATCGTTATCGCAATCCTTACAGACACATCCAAATGGTGCACCCTGACTTTGCGAATATTGCTTTATCACCGTCGACTGAAACGTTAAGTTTTTTGCATCCCAGTCTAATACAACCAGCTTGCCAGCATAGGCACACGCGATTTCATTTAACCCATCATCATCCACATCACCAAGACCAGCCATATATACATAGCCGTCTACATCAGGATCCTTCCATTCTGAGACTTTCTTAAGAAACAGTCCATTCCAGCGAAACACCGTGATCTCCGCGACAGGGCTTTCTTCTTGCCATCCAGGACCACCACTAAGGATCAGTTCATTTTTTCCGTCATTGTCGTAGTCACCAATAAGACAATCCGCACTCCCACCATTATTAAAAAATATGTACGGGTTTACCCCGATCAACCTATAGTCCAACGCGAAATACCGATATAGTGCAGTATACCACGTCGCAGCTATCTCGTTTTTCCCATCATTGGTCACATCACCAATCGCCATCCCACCGGCGTCACAGCGGACGAACGGATAGAACGGTGGATGCAACCTACGAACCTGACGATATGTCTGTTTAATCTCATCCCATTTCATAACACGGATGGTACAATCCCTTCCGCTGATAAGCAACTCGTTTTTCCCATCATTATCACAATCTCCAATCGGCTGCGGCCCTTGATACCGTGCATCCGTCCGGGGGTTGTTTCCATACTCCATCATCCACTGCAGACTGTAGTCTTCGCTTGTCACCTGAGAGGATGAGGTGGTATCAGAACTGTTCAGATAGGAATAGGCACTTGTTATCCCAATACCACTAAAGAAAATAGCGAACACTATCAGCATACTAGGAATTACATTCTTCATATTTCCCCTAGAATAATTTAGGGCGTATCTCCTTATAAACATATCGTTTCTGACAAAAAGAATTCTCTTCAAAGATAGACATTAACCTCTATAAAGATAAAACTTTAAACCTTTTGTCCATTCCAGACCAGTCAAGACCTATGACAAGTGAAGCTATGCAGAAGGAATACGACCTGGAATACTTTCATGCCAATGGATACCAAAGAAAGAAATGCAAAGCATGTGGGGATTATTTTTGGACATTGGACGGTAAAGCAGAATTCTGTGGGGATCAACCCTGCACACCATTTAATTTTATTGGCAACTCACCTGCAAAAAAACCGCTCACTCTTACAGAGGTCAGAGAAGGATTCCTCTCGTTTTTCGAAAAACACCATCATTCACGATTACATTATCCTGAAACCGGGCAACGCTGCCCAGTGGTTGCCCGATGGCGATCGGATATCTATCTCACCATTGCATCCATCGCTGATTTTCAACCACATGTCACATCTGGAGTAGTTCCTCCCCCAGCGAACCCGTTGGTCATCTCACAGCCCTGCATCCGTCTCAATGACCTTGAAGAAGTCGGGAGAAGCGGTCGCCATCTGACGACTTTTGAGATGATGGGACATCATGCGTTCAACAAACAGACAGATGAAATATACTGGAAGGAGGAAACTGTCGCATATTGCGATGAGTTTTTCAGAAAGAAAATAGGGATCCCTCGAGAGGCAATCAATTACAAGGAGCAACTCTGGATCGGTGGAGGAAACGCAGGTCCTTGCCTTGAGGTTCTTGCCGGTGGACTGGAGATAGCGACCCTTGTATTCATGAACATGAGAGAAGATGAGCATGGAAAAACGACCCTTGAAGGGAAACACTATGCACCAAACCCGTTAAACATCGTTGACACCGGGTATGGTTTAGAACGCATCGCATGGTTTACCACCGGGACACAAACAGTATACGAAACCGCATTTCCTCGTATGCTTTCATTCCTGCAGGAGACCCTGACAGATACATCAGATACACTGAGTATTTATGCCCTTGCAGACCATACCAAATGTCTTTCGTTTATGCTTGGCGATGGCATCGTCCCGTCCAACGTGAAATCAGGATACCTTGCACGGTTAATTATCAGGCGATCCTTGCGTTTCATTGAGAAATTACAGCTACGATTAGGCTTACGACAACTCGTCGAACAACAACTAGAATACCTTGCAGAGGAGTTCCCCACCTTAATTCAACGCAGGGAACAGATCGGTGAAATCTTAGACATTGAAACAAAACGATTTTTCGACACCCTTTCGAAAGGAGAGGGACTTATAAAACGGATTCTAAAAGACAAACAGACCATCGATTCATCCTCCCTTATTATGCTATACGACACCCATGGGATGCCCCCTGATGTTGTGCAGAACATCGCCCAGAAAGAAAATGTCTCTGTTGTCATTCCACCAAATTTTGATTCCATGATTGCTGAACTGCATTCCCATGAAAAAGTAGAGGAACAAACATCAGAGACACGAACCGATTTGCCAGCGACACATCCTCTCTATTATGACGATCATTATATCAAAGAATTTGACGCAACAATACTTTGGAAACAGACCACCTCCCGTGGAACGGAGGTAATCCTCGATAAAACAGCGTTTTATCCAGAGGGTGGTGGACAGCCAGCAGATAAAGGAGTCCTTGTCATTGACGGCAAACCAAACCCGGTAATTCAGGTCGAGAAAGCAGCCAATTCCATTATCCATGTGCTTGCGTCTTCATCCCCTATTGATGGCGCAATAAATGTATATGGGAAAATCGACTGGGATTTCCGTTACACACTCATGAAACATCATACCGGGACGCACGTGGTCAACGGCGCACTGCGCAGATTGTTTGGGCAACACATCTGGCAAGCGGGATCTCAGTTGGGAGTGACAGAGGCACGATTTGATTTTGCCCATTATAAACCAATCGCCGAGGATGAGGTTCAGAAAATCGAACAGGTGGCAAACGATTGTATCAGACAAGCAGTTGCTGTGGAAAAAAAAGTAATGCAGCGCAATGATGCAGAACGAGAGCATGGGTTTAGACTTTACCAAGGGGGAGTCCCACCAGGCAATCTTATTCGTGTACTTAACATCCCTGGCATCGACGTCGAAGCATGTGGTGGAACACATCTAAACAATATTAAGGAAATCGAAAAAATACGTATCCTTCGGACAGAACGAATCGCGGATGGTGTCAATCGAATCACTTTTGCAGCTGGTACGATGGCAGATATTTATCAGAAAGAAGAACACGAGTTGTATTACCGTGTTATACAACTCCTCTCACCGGTCGTTACCGTTTCAAACCATGAGAACCTCACTGAACAACTACGAGAAACAGGAAAGATGTTTTCTGTCTCAGCGAATCAGCTTGAGAAAACCCTCCAACGGTTTTTAAATGAGATACCTGCGATGAAAAAGACCACTGTCGCAACGCTTGTTGATGCCTCTACTTACGTGTTTAATGAGTGGAAGAGCGCCCAGAAACAGAAGAAAATTGTTTCAGAAGACGTCATTGAACGTCTGATTCATGAGGCATACCAGATTCCAGGGGAAGCTCTTCGGATAGTAACAGGAATCTGTGACACGGATGCTATTAGGATAGCAGGGACGATTATAAAACAACCGGGATATATTGTTCATATCTACGATGGGAAAAAGCTTGTCTCAGCTGCATCAGATAATGTAGACATCGACCTTCGGCCTCTTGCATCGGAACTAGGAAAGATACTCGGCGGCAGTGGTGGTGGAAAACCAAAACTCACCCAATGCGGTGGGCCTAAAAAAGAAAAGATACAAGAAACATTAGAGAAAGCCAAAGAATTGACGATACGTTTTATTAAAAAACAATAAAAAAAAGAATTTTTATTATAGCGGTTTCCAAAGTTCTATAGCGATGATTACAACTCCGGTGACGATACACGCAAATATCACAAACCAGGGTGGTATCTTAACTGCGGTTTTTTCCTCTGCGTCAAAATATCGTATTAATCCCGCTCCGGAGTGAAATCCTTCACCTTTTTTCTCTTGCGCCATACAATCACGTTAACGTAGAGGATGTTGTTGTAGTATTTTAGGTTTACGATGCTTTTTTTCCAATGACACGAGAGGTATAGAGCAAACATCTAAATATCGTAGGTAGATACATAGTTTTGAGGGTGTTACCCACATGAAAGAAACAGATTCTCTTATTAAAAAAGCATTGAAATTCAAAGAGAGTGGACTGACGGATTATGAGATCGCAGAAGAACTCAACGTGTCAAAAGAGACAGCAGCCTGGCTTCTTACCCGCGGAAAGGAAAAAAAACCGGAAGGTGAACTGAAGGTTGGTTGGCGCTCCATTGGTGTCTCACCATCAAGAATCGGGTCTATCTCCTATGCGTTATCTGATATTATACTTGAGGAAGTGGAAAAAAAGGAAATGGATCTTGACGTGGTTGTTGGTATTGCGATTAATGGGATTCCTTTTGCGTTGTACGTTGCAGAGGAATTAGGTCTTGATTTTGCGGTCTTCCGACCACATCATGAAAAAACAGGTGCGTTCTGCTCGAACTATGCGACCATAGCTAATAAAAAAGTGGTTCTGATTGATGATGTTATCGGATCTGGTGACACCTTGAAAAGTGCAATTAAAGCAGTCAAAGCCGAGAAAGGGATTCCTGTCTTATGCGTCTGTGTGTTAAATAAACGATCCATGAACGATGTCGGTGGCGTGCCACTTCGCTCGTTGATTCGGGCACGAGCCATCTAACATCATCATCACTAGGGGATTTCCTGATGCATTGGGCAGATGTTTTAGCTGAAGAACTATTGAAAAAGCAGACAAAGCATGTATTAGCCACAGGCATCACCCCTTCAGGTCCGATTCACATTGGAAACATGCGGGAGATCCTTACCACGGATGCAGTGTATCGTTGTCTCGTGGAAAAAGGTGGCGATGCAGAGTTCATCTATATCTGTGATGATTACGATCCGCTCCGAAAGGTGTACCCATTTCTACCTTCATCCTACGAGCAGTATATCGGCAAGCCTCTTTCGGAGATTCCATGCCCCTGCAGCAGCCATAAAAGCTATGCAGAACACTATCTTGTCTCATTCTTAGGGTCGTTACATACGATTGGGGTCAACCCGCGCGTTTATCGCGCAAGTGAGATGTATTACAAAGGCGAGTATACAGAGTCTATCCAAATCGCACTTGAGAACACCACAAAAATCAGAAACATCCTTGAGTCGCTCTCTGGGAGAAAGATGCCGAAAGACTGGCTGCCCTACAACGTCAAATGTGAAACCTGCGGTCGGCTTTCCACTACCCATCCGAGCATGTATGAATATCCCATGGTCGAGTACACCTGTGACTGTGGGCATAGCGGTGAGGTAGACATCCGGAAAGGTGGACAAGGGAAACTTCCCTGGCGGGTGGACTGGCCTGCACGCTGGAGGATGCTTGACGTCACCTTTGAGCCATGCGGCAAGGACCATGCAACGGTCGGAGGCACCAGGGAAACCGGTGCGAAGATATCAGAGGAGGTCTACCACTATCCCCATCCAGGTTTACTGGTCTATGAGTTCATCCTGCTGAAAGGGATGGGTGCGATGCACAGCTCCAAGGGAACCGCCGTAAGCGGTGAGGAGATGCTGCAGATGACACCCCCGGAGGTCCTACGCTTTTTGATTATGAGAAACCAACCAAATAGACATATCGTCTTTGACTCTGGTCTTGGGTTACTGACCTTAGTTGATGAATACGACAAGGAAGAAGAAGTCTATTTCGGCAAAGAAGAAGAAGCCAAAGGGATGAAGGAATACAAAAAAATCTATGAGCTCTCACAACCCTACCATATCCCGCAGACCATGCCACTTCACCTCCCCTATCGCCATCTGGTGACAGTCAACCAGATTGGAAAAACATGGGATGCGGTAAAAGAGATTTTGATACGAACCGGGCAGATCCCAAAGAAACTAAAAAAGCAAGACGAAGGCCATCTCAGGCAACGAGCAGAGCATGTACGATATTGGCTTACTACCTTTGCTCCTGACGATGTCAAGTTTGAGGTAAAAGAGGAACTCCCGGATATTACCCTTACAAAAGAACAACACACGATTCTGTCCCTGTTCAAGAAAAAAATACCGGATCTCTCCTGGGAACCTGAGACGATTCATAAAACAATCTATCAGATTTCAGAGGAAAACAAGATCCCTATTAAAATCGCCTTTAGCGCAATCTATACGATCCTCCTTGGACAGGAGAAAGGCCCACGTGCCGGTTTCTTTTTGTCAAACCTCCCGAAGCAGTTTGTCCTAAACCGTGTGACAGAAGCAATTAAATAAGGCTGCCGGTCTTTGCTTATCTATCATGAAGATTTATATCGAGACCTATGGGTGTACAGCAAACAAAAGCGATGAACGGCTGCTTATCGGTCTGATGACCCGCGACAACCATGAGGTCGTCCAGAACATCGCGCAGGCTGATGTGCTTGTGCTGCTCACCTGTACGGTCATTGGTACAACCGAACAACGGATGCTGTCCAGGTTACGGGTGTTTCAGAAAACACAGAAAAGAATCATTGTGACCGGATGTATGCCTACAGTACAATCTGATCTGATACGCTCCATAGTTCCCCAAGCATCCCTGATCCCTTGCCAGTCCATACAATATATTAATGATATACTAAAAGGAAACACACCGACGTTCACAGAATCAAAAAAAACAATGCTCCCACGATTGTACGATACCATCATAGCTCCCATTATGATAGCGGAAGGATGCAGACTTTCATGCTCGTATTGCATCACACGGTTTGCAAGGGGAACACTACGGAGCTTCCCCATCCATGAGATTGTCTCTGAGGTGAGCTGTGCAGTCAATCAGGGATGTAGAGAAATACAGCTCACAGCACAAGACACAGCGTCCTATGGCCTTGACACCGGAACAGACCTAGGTGCGTTACTTTCTCAGGTCAGTATCCTTGAGGGCACATTTCT
>MUGE01000054.1:0-7406 GCA_002900545.1 Thermoplasmata archaeon M11B2D
CATGGTTGGTTCTCCATCAGGTCCCACCTCAGTGTTGTATGTGACGGTGACGCTATTTAAACATATGGTGGTATTTTTCCACATTGGAGAAATGAGGCATCATCAAGAATACCGTACTGTATGAATGATAAGGGGACGGTGGACCTAAAAAAACCACTGCATATACCCTATCCTGCTACAAAAACAGGTCATCCATGGCATCATGTGTTCTGTGTTTTCTGAAATTTAAGCTTTAGCATAAAGTTTTAAAGTACTTTTCAGTTTGTTGAAATGAGGTGTAGAGAAATGACAGCATATAAAACAAAAGCTCACCAGTATAATGATGATGAAGTCAAAAGCGTGATTCAGAAGACGATACGACGGGGGGATGAAACCGGGGCGTTGTTCTTTGCATTGGAACTTGCCCATGAGAGTGAATCCTCGTTTTGGTGGTTACGGAATCGGTTAAAACTCCTTGCTTATGAGGACATCGGGCTTGCGAACCCGGAGGCAGTCCTGCGTGTGTCAAAAGCTGTCGATGACATGACGGTCCTGTACGAAAGCAAGACCCACGACTGGGAAGCCCCTCTCGCGTACGTCATATTGCTCCTCTGTCGAAGCCAAAAATCCCGCATCGCAGAGCATTTCAAGGTGTATGTGAAGAGCTGTTGGGAGGATGAGTCTGGTAAATTCAACATAGAAATCCCTGACTATGCGCTTGACTATACCACCTCGCAGGGAAACCAGCTCGGACGACTGAAACATAGCAGGATGGGCGTTGATCATTTCATCAGAGCTGGGGAGAAACTAGTAAACGAAACTGTCGAGATTGAAGACATCTACCGGAAAAAAGCACATAAGGTTTGGAGAGAAACCGTACCTTCGGAAACCGAGATGACCATCCCCTAGGAAAAAGATTAGGAGCATCTGCATAAAAGAAACCACCAAAAAAATGTTTCAGAGGACAGGATATCTATCGTACGTTCTCTATGAAATTGAACAAATGGTACCCGTTTTACAGAACCGGTCGACCGCCATCACTTAAGGCTCTCACCACCCTGCTGTACTGATACCACACGGTAGCTTTCGAGCCAGACATGCACAGTACATGCAACTACATCAGGGATGAAGCCCAAAAAAAAAAGGGAAAGAGGAAACAACCCTAGTATAGAACCATGGTTTCTGCAGCAAGATCCTCTGCCGATGCCTTCCGTGGGTTGAAACTGGTTAGGTCCATGTCCGCCCAGTCATTAAAATCCATACGCCCATGGGACCCATCAGAATAATCCACCAGATCCGAGTAGATGTACCGGTAGTTCATGACGCTTTTATATGACGCGAATCGATAGAATCCCAGCTGCCAAGGCCACACCGCACGACGGTTATCCACGCCACGATTCCAGATGGAAAGCGTATGGCCAGTTTCATGCATGATCGCTCCAGCATAGATGAACGCCCGCTGTTTCTCGCTATCAAAGGTTTTTCTGATGATGCTGTCGATCAACGGGAGGTTTTTCACTCGTGAGTCATGATACTTTGTCGAAAGGAAGAAACAATCCCGGGCAGAGGAGTTGTTGATATCTGAAGAAAAACAGAACCCTTTGGCCCATGTCCAATTATACGCAATCAGTCCCCAGCGAAAGACCCCACGCCGCCAGTTGTTCTCATCTTCATGCATGAAGTATTTCCAATACCATTCAGCGTGGTCCCCTTCATCGATAACCTCCTTGTAGGGTATTGTCTCACCGCCACCAAGGCGACCGTCATCGACATGCCAGACGATGTTATACTTCGAATGGGAGTCACGGATTAGATCAAACGCTCCAACGGGAATGAAACTTCCCTCGTCATTGGGACCTGCCTCCATCTGATCAAACTCAATGAAGATATCCTGCCTGAACGGGTCTGAACCCCACTGCCAGGTCTTGTACTCCTCAACATTGGTTAATCCATCCACATCGTCATCCATATCGGAATGATTCTCCCAGGTGAACGGGTCATAGACCATGTAGTATCCCGAATCATAGCCCCAGTCGATGTAGGTGATTCCAAAGGTGTATTCCCATTCGATGGGGATCTTGTCGTCGTCTGCATCCTCACCGCGATTATCAACTGTCGGACTGGTGTTATACATATTCGTCTCAAGCCAATAGGGGAACCCATCTCCATCAAAATCGTTCTGGGTGATATCAAACCACATCTCGCAATCCCGATCTTCCTGATAGATGGTGGTGTCATCGCATCCATTCAACCGACCATATCCACTTGCATCCCCCAGGCAATCATCCCCCCACCAGACACCGGTGGCGATGCTGTAGGTCAGCGTGGCGATATACTGATGCGCTTGATCCCCTGTGCTTTTCGGGCTGATGTCACAGAGACGATCGATGATTAGATTATTGTCCCACAGCGCAAGAGTGATCTCAACAAACTCTGTATCCTTTGGGACCTGCACAGCAGCAGACCAGTTCGGATGCTCCACGTACTTCATGTTCTGCCATACAGGGCTGGTAAACTCCTTTTCGTTGATCGTGACTTGTACAGAAAAATCAGGGTCTGAGAGTACATCAATGGTTTTCAACGCACGGATCTCATGGACCGTTACCGTGACAACAATCTCATCAACCAGTGGATCGAAATCTGTCACGCCTGTTGGGGCATAAAGTGTGTGTGGTAGCCCAGGGTTGACTGTCTGTGCTGACAGAACCGTAAAGAGTGGTGGTTGAGGTTGCTGTGCAAGAACAGCAATCGGGCTGACCATAAGCAGCAACAGGACAATCATACATTGTAGGGGTACAGAATTCTTTTTCATAGTATTTTTCATAGAAATCTCCTTTCAAAGACATGTTTTTTATTATTCATCCATATAATAACCGTCCCTATATATATTTTTTTCACAAACTCTGTTCATTGCAAAAAAGAGATGACTAGAGCCACTGCTGACAAAGAACATCCGAGATGTTCGTATGCCATAAGGACAGCATCAATTCCTATGACACTAGAGCATATACGAGCAGCGGATGTATGTGGTTCTCTTGGTGACACCACCAGAAATAACAATGAAAAAAAGTTAGAGGGAAAACAAGACATACTATACGAACACAATGTGTAATTCTCTTGTATACCTGTAGAGTCTGCCTGTGGCCTGATACTGCAATCGAAGGATGGTGTTATTCTCAGTAAACTCATAATCAAACAGATGCTGCGTCTGCATACCATCTAGAGGCATATGAACAATCAGATAGTTCCCAGCATCGACCTCAAACGTCCCCCGGACATCAGATTGGAATGTAACCGTCCCATCTGAAAAAAACACAAGTGTGTCCCCAAGGTCCTCCCATGCGATTTGGTCATCGGTCACCCAGGTCCCAACAAACTTGCGTTCTTCAGGGCTAAGAGTACGGTCAACCTGATTGCAGCCGCTCAACAACACAGAAACAAGAAGAGCCGCCAGTCCAGTTACAACAAGTTGTCTTTTCATAGCATGGTCCCTCACAGTCGTCCCAAGGTGGTCTATGTTTTATTCTCTCCCTGTTTAAAAACTTATTTCTAAGAACAGTAGTTCAGCAATTAAACATGCAGAAAAACCATGGTGTAATGTTCTATTGGCAATAGTCGAAGAAGATATCAAGACTTGACTATGAAAAACAGTCTAGTTTTTCATCTTCTCCTAAAACACTCCGTTATACATCTTCTACAAACTGACTTGCTGAACTACTGGTACAGAATCTTGAAAACCACGTAGGCTCATCACGATTGAACTAAATTTAGTAATTCTGATGAGACGAGGATAGTTTTATGTGTAACCAATCCAAAAGAAAAAAAATCGTACTATTTGTTTTTTTGCGTCTTCCTAGAATTTGATTGCTCATGTTCCCGTAGAATTTTACAAACGATTTGATAGACTTCATCCCGGTTAGAGAGATATTCAGGATGTCGCTCTATAAACTGACTGACCAGGATCTTTACGTTTTTTCCTTTTTTATGTGCCATAAAATCAGATAGTTTTGCAGTAAGTGTTTTCAGACCAATGTTTTTTTGATAATTCGTATGAATTTCGCTAAGGACAATCAATATCTCGGTAACCGATAAAGAAAAAAGAACCGAGGTAAAAAAAATGATGTACTGCTCGTTTATCCGGACCGCATGTTCGATTAGGACGATATCGATAATTAGCACTAACACAGGGAGGAGAAGCGAGAGTTTTTCTACAACTGGGGAGGTGGACAGTTCACAGAGAAGTGACCTGCATCGACTAAATCGTGGCATATCCAGATAAGAGACATACGGACATATCATATAATAATTACGATAAATACTAAGAAAAATGGAAACATTTTTTGCACGAATTGATATAGATAACAGAATTCGCCTTATGTTTTTCTACCGTAGTTCGACAATTAGACATTGAGAAGAACCACGGTTAGACGTACTATCGACTCTATTTAATGACTATATCAGGACCCGACTATGAAAAACAGTCTTACTTTTTCCCCTTCTCTTAAAGCGCTTCTTTATATTTGATAGAGCTACCGCACCATTATTACGAACTGCGACACCGGAATCTACATATCATTCCAAAACAGCCATCGTATATCTAACAATACGAAGACCAATGACAAGCTTGAGATATGGCTCTTTCGCACGGTTCGTACGAAGATAAACCAAAACACCTTCATCGACAATGAAAGATACAAGACTAATGACGAGTGGTATTGTTTGTGGTATCTTGCCTGATACAAAAAAATGGAGGGACGATTGCGGGATTAGAGATACTTTGTTAATTCCTTGATCTTAGGATTCTTCAAACCCTGTTTCCGAATTGGAACCAGGGTCTCGATAAGAAAATATTCATCAATATATTGATGATATCGATTGGCAGTTTTCTCAACGAACTTCTTTGCAGCGATGATGTCAGTGGCATAAAACGTAAACACCATGTCAGCAACCCCATGTGTGTGATAGATATTCTCAATGGTCACTAATCCGGGGGTGTGGCGATCGATTTTATCTTCAATCATCTCTTTTCGTATCGCATCATCGAATGGGACGTTTGACCGTTTCAACAGTGCGATGAAATGCTTTAGGTTTTTGGCGTTCTCGTCGGTAACCGCGGTATATCCCCAAATTGTTTTCTGCGTCTCCAGGTCCTTAATTATACGCCATACCTTCTGACGGGAGAACCCACAGTTCTTCGCTATCGTGTCAATGCTTTCCTGTGAATTTTGCTCTAAGGATGTTAATACTTTTAGTTCATCCTGTTTTATCGTTTCCCTACTGTTTTTCACCATGTTCTTCTCCCGTAATTCTTTTTTTGTATGAAGCTTTGTAGAGAGACACCCCAGACGTTATCTGAGACGCTAGTGTGTCTTGTTTGTTTCAAAACCGGTAATGCTATTACCTTTAAATACCATATGCTTCGAAATAAGGGAGCAGCCCTGTATTGGAAATCCCTATGGTTTTTTTGCTAAGACGAAGGAAAAAGAAAAGATAACAGACAGTCCGCCTGAAAATTCTCAGACGTCGAAGCACCAGCCCATGATTATATGTGGCATCAGGACCCCTCTGAACGACGCAGGGATTACAATCAGCCGGTCACCGTACCAAAAAACTAGTGACCCGCTGCCCCTGGCTTCTACCGATGTAATGAACAAAAAGACAACGAAATCCTATCAAAGCACCGCCATTTATCTCCCGTAATCCGAAGATAAATCCCTGAAGAGTAATCCAGCCAATATTATTTGATTGCGGGTCATGCAGTACGGTCATTGCTGCTGTGACAGGCACCATAATTAGTATCAGCATACATAAAACAATACCAACGATTTTCCCTTACATGATATGTCCCTCCCCATCCTCCCAAAAAAATTACGGGTTTATTTAAAAAAAATGTCAAGATGATATTGATATTTTATCCTTCGATTTCAATCGTAACAAAATTTAGAAAAATTTACCTTCTGTGATCTTGACAAAACAGCGCAGATGATTCAAAAAAAAAAAAACAAGGCTCGGACGCCTCCATATATTTTATATACTAAGGATGATTTAATATCCTGCATGGACTTTGACCTCTCAAAAAACTTGGTCGTCACCTACACCCCCTTAGCAGGATACACCCTCCCAAACATGTTTCGCATGCTAGCGCAGAACCGTTTTCACATCAGCCCCAGGTACGCTGCACGGTTCGCCTACAGCATGGTCCTTAGCACCATCATGAGCCCGTTCTACATCCGAGAACGCATCAAGTACGATAAACTCATTAAAGAAACACCGATTAGCAAAGACCCGATTTTCATCATCGGCCACTGGCGCTGCGGGACGACACTGATGCACAACATCCTGACACGAGACCAGCAGTTCGGGTATTTCACCACCTACCAGACACTTATCCCCTCCATTTTCATCAGCGGTGAAAAACTCTTCAAACCCATCGTGGTCGCAAGCCTCCCAAAGAAACGGCCGATGGACGATGGGGACCTTGGCGCTGACCTTCCACAAGAGGATATCTACGCCCTGGGCGCACTATCCCCGTACTCCTACTACCACGGCTGGTGCTTCCCCCGGAACATGGCGCGTTACAACAACTACATCGATTTTCAGAACGCCTCATCACAGACCATCCAAGACTGGAAGACCACGTATCTTCATCTCCTGAAAAAAATCACCATGTACCATCATGGTAAACAGCTTGTCCTAAAAAACCAAGACAACACTGGTAAAATCCCACAAATCCTGGAAATGTTCCCTGATGCGAAATTCATCTACATGTACCGCAACCCGTATAATCTCTATATGTCCATGCGTAAGTTTATGTATCGGGTCATCCCGCTGTACTGTGTGCAAACCCCACCACCACTAAAGGACGTAGAAGACCACATGATACGCCTCTTTACAACCATGACCAAGAAATACCTCCAGGATAAACCCCTAATCCCAAAGGAGAACCTCCTAGAAGTGCGTTACGAACCCTTCATCGCAGACCCCCTGCAGACTGTCAGCACCCTGTATAAGAAATTCAACCTTAGTGGATACCAGGAAATCGAGCCGACCTTCGACGCTTATCTTGCGACGCAGAAAACAGTCCAACAGGACCTGTACACCTTCACCGATTCAATAAAAAAGAAGGTCCAGAACCACTGGGGCTTCGCACTTACAGAATATGAGTACACATCCCCACAGGATGAGCTCCAAACATAGAGTTGAAACCTCCAGGGATCTGTTTTTTTCAAAAGATGCTAGTAGAGAGCCACTAAGCCACAGACCTCAAAGAAGAATCGGATACACAATCAAACAATCCATCCCATGCGACGTCAACTATTTACTAAAAAAAAGTATACATCTTATGACCTCAATGCTGCCAATTGCTTGTCTCAGAATTAGTACACGCTATGCAGATCTATCACCGTAACTCATGGGACATCAGCATT
>MUGE01000055.1:0-7370 GCA_002900545.1 Thermoplasmata archaeon M11B2D
GAAACCCATCAAGCATGCCCATCCAGACTACCAACCTATTCGTTTTTTTCCAGTATAACATAAGTGTATAAGGCGCAAGGAAGGTACATGCCATAAGGCCAAAGAAAAACGCGGTCATGAACGCGACAACATCAAGGGGATTAAGAGAGATAATCAGCGTCGCTAATACAATCACGAACGTCGCAATTCGGGTAATTAAAATGGATTTTTGCGGGGAAGACTTACCTTTTATTGATTTTTCATAGACATCTCTGCCAATAGATGCTCCTGCGGTATGGAATAATGCTGCCGCAGTTGACATTGCTGCTGCAAGGATAGCAAACAGAAAAATCAATACGAACCATGCGGGGAATAGCTCATTGATGATTGTCGGGACCACTGCATCTGGATTTGCGATCATAACCCCAGCTACTTCCTTTGTAGGGTACATGATATTATTTTGATACATCAGTACATTGCATAAAGGACCAATGCTAAATGCAGTAAAGGTCATCAACAAGATGAAAATACCACCATATGGGACAGCCAAACGTAGCGCTTTCTCGTTCTTTGCAGTGAGATATCTAATGATTAGCTGTGGTTGTGCAAGCACTCCGATGCCAACTCCAAAAATGAGGGTAAGCACCATCATGAAGGGTTCGGATAAAAAGGGCGGCATAGATGTAAGACCATTGGGCGCTTGTGTTGCGGCAGGGCTTCCAATACTTGTGAGCATCTCAGGGGTGAGAGCTGCAGCGGCTTCATGCGCTGGACCAATACCCCCAAGCATCGCGTACACTCCAATCGTCAGAATAACCATACCAATGAGCATAACGATGGCTTGTATTGCATGAGTCCACATCACTGCGTAGAGTCCTCCAACGATGAGATAGATACCGACAATTAAGGTAAAAATGACGACACAAACCCAATAGGGAATCCCAAAGGTAACTTGGAACAGTGAAGAAATCGCTAAAAAGACCGCAGATGTATACGCCACCATAAAAACACCGATGATTAACCCGGATACTTGTTGAAGTTTCACCGAGTTAAATCGAATCCCGAGCAGTTCTGGGAGTGTCATTGCTTCTAATGAAAGCCCCATCTTTCTGGTTCGGAGACCATAGAATACAAACGCAATGAAAATACCAACAAAGATGTTCAGAAATGCAAGCCAAAGGATTGAATGGCCATAAACGGAAGCAATCCCAGAAAATCCAATCAGGGCAACAGCACTAATAAACGTTGCACCATAAGAAAACGCAATTACCAAAGACCCCATTGTCCTCCCAGCGACAAAATAGTCTTCCGCTGTTTTTGTCTTTTTATATCCTAGATACCCAAGAAAGATAAATACCGCGGCGAAAATCACCATTAAAACCACGAAAAACAAAATGTCCATTATTGATCCTCCTCTTGTTTTTTCTCCTGTTCTTTTTGTGATTGCTGTTTCTCACCTGTTTTCTTGATTAGTTGGTGATACAGTCCATACAACACACACAAAGCGGCAGCTAACAATGTTCCAATCCATGCGATAAATACACCGAGATCCATTCCAAGTATCATATTCAAGGGAACCTCCTCCATTTTTTGTACTGATTTTTTCAGTGGCAGGAAAACATGTATCTTGATTTATACCTTTCTTTATTTTTCATTTAGAAACTCTTATAGAGTTCTTTAGCATTCACGCACGCAAAAGTGGAGTGTTTTTTTATGACACAGCAATTCTGGGATTCCAAATATGAAACCATGCCAATGAACGAGCTAAAGGACGTACAATTGAAACGATTAAAAAAACTAATTACCTATGTTTACAATACAAATCAATACTATCACAGGAAATTATCAGATGCAAAGGTAACACCACAGTCAATTAAAGCAGTCAAAGATATCGAAAAACTGCCGTTTTTAACCAAACAGGATTTACGTGCATATTATCCATTTGGATTAATATGTACATCAGTTGATGATATCATTGAGGTTCATGCTTCTTCTGGAACAACCGGAAAACCGGTCGTCGGACCCTATACAAGAAACGATGTAGACCTTTGGGGCGAAATGATGGCACGTGCCTTATACGCAAATGGCCTTCGGAAAAAAGACATTTTGCAGAATGCGTATGGATATGGATTATTCACAGGAGCCCATGGATTTGAAAAAGGCGCACAGAAAATTGGTGCCATGGTCATTACGATTGGATCGGGAAACACGGAACGGCAAATCGATATTATGCGTGATTTCAGCAGTACAGCGCTTGCGTGCACGCCATCATACTGTTTGCATATTGCAGAGGTTGCAGAACAGAAAGGACTTACCCCTGCGAAAGAATTTAACCTACGCCTTGGAGTATTTGGTGCGGAATCATGGAGCGAGGAGATGAGGAGAAATATTGAGAAACGCTGGGGCATCGTCGCCCATGAACATTATGGACTTACAGAGTTGATTGGTCCTGGTGTGGTCTCCGAATGTGAATATAAGAAATTGCATATCAATGCAGACCATTTCTATCCAGAATTAATTGATCCTAACACAGGAGAAACCCTCGAATTTGGCGAGGAAGGAGAGCTAGTGTATACGACATTGACAAAAGAGGCGTTTCCTGCAATACGGTTTCGGACAAAGGATCTTGCATCAATTACCCAAGATATTTGTGAGTGTGGACGAACGTTACCTATACAATCGAGAATTAAAGGAAGAAGCGACGATATGATGAAAATCAAGGGAGTGATAGTCTTCCCGTCTCAGATTGAGGCTGCGTTAATGCAAGTCACAGGAGTCAGTGACAACTATCAAATCGTTAAGACCAAGAGCGGGGATATCTATTCTCTTTCCGTTGAAGTGGAACCATCAGAAAATCGATATAAAGAAGGTCACCTCGATGACTTTGAAAAAAGAGCTGAAAATGAAATCTATAGGATATTGAATTTACATGTACCGGTTCATGCGATACCTCCAAGAACAATCCCTCGGAGCACAGGAAAGGCCAAACGCGTCATTGAACGGTAACTTCCCATGGAGGTGAGTACGATTATTATTGATCTTTTGAGACAAATCTTGCCGTATATCAGTGGATTATACACACTCATCTGGATTCTCATTGGTTTTTTGGTTACGTTCCTTCTTTCTTTTTTAATTCCTCGTCAGCGAATCGATGCTATTATGAAAAAAATCGGATTGATACTATTATTTTTCTTTATACCCATATTGTTCTTCCGTATTTTTATTGATACTGGATTTGGTATTGAACAGATTGGTTTTTCTTTGCTAACCTGTTTAACAATCCTTTTGATGTATTTCATTGCTTGGCTTTATGCCCACCATAAAACACGCAATCTGAATGGTTCAGATATCACTCGGACAAAGGCGATGAAAACGATATTAACTAACCAAGGTCGAAGCTCTGCGTTTATTGGAGGGGCGATGCTAGCCATCCCTAAATGGAGTGTCGAAGCCGGACTATATATGGCGTTATTAGGAATTGTCCTTTTTGCTATCATCCCGTATATACTAACCCGCTTTAATAAAAAAGAAACACAACAAGCACCGGCAGACCATCACATCCATTCACTTCCATGGTATCTCAAACTATATCCCTGGTATCTAATTGGGTTCTTAGTTGCGGCAATTACTCTTCACTCGTTCACAGGATTGACTACTGCTGATTTCGGTGATGCCGGTATCGTGCTTCAGTTTTATTCAGCGTTGACTATTCCAGCGGCGCTCTACTATGTCGGCGCGGGAATACACCCAAAAGACCTAAAACGATCCGAATTAAAAAAACTCATAGCTGCAACAAAAACCCCCTCACACGATGTACATTGGAGTCTCGTCCGTTCGATTATAATGCTTACAGTTGTTATCACACCGTTGATTACTCTTGGTATATTCACACCGCTTCTTCTGCTCCATCTCCTTCCAAAAGAATGGTTCGCTGTCATTATAATAAACGCGTTTTTACCGGTGACAAGCACGAATATGTTCCTTGTTCCGTATGGGATTGATAAAAGGATAACAGCACATGTCGTTACCTGGACAACGCTTATCTGTGTCTCGATTGTCGTAGTCCTGATTTACCTTTTCTCATTATATCTGTAAAGAAAAGAAAAAAGCTACTTTCTTATATATTGAGATAGATAAACAGCAGAAACCCACTTACACTTTTCGTTATTTCAGGAACACCATCAGCGCTCACGGTGACGGCTATTACTACATTCCCAAATCCAATAATTGGAGAGAGTTCAATACTTACTTTGTTCCCGATATCAAGTGAAGTTATGTCCCCTGAAAGTGTCCGCCCGGTTAGGATGAGCATTCCATCCACAGTTATCTTCCAATGGATGTTTGTCACAGAGATTCCACCACTATTTTCAATATTGGATGACACTCGGAACAACCCACCAGTAATCATCCCGATGGAGAGGAGCGGTTCAGAGTCTTCAATGGTGACAACAAGTGGAAATGACCAGTCACTTTCAAGATCATTTTGATCTTTTGCTTTTACCTTCACTTCATAGGTACCTGCAGTCTCCCATGTGTATTTCATTTGTGCTGTTGCACCTGAGTTATACGGGCCGATCCAATTGCTAAGATACGATCCGAAATTCCATTGGTACCATACCGGTTCGTTTTCAGGATCAGTCGTACTGGTGGTGTAGGTATATTCAATATTGATCCCACCATTTTCCAATCCAGCTGGTTTTGCGGGTGTATTCGGCGGGTTATTATTTCCATCTAACACCAGTACTTGCCCCTCGTATGGAAAATGATTCTGTTTTGTGACTGTGACAGACATCGTTCCCATGGTAGGTGGCGAGAGGGAAAATGTTACCTGTCCTGCAGTGTTTGTCATACTGGTCTCGTAGATTTCTGTTCCTTTCCATAGGCATACATATGCCTGATCGATGGGGGTGCCCCCTGTACTTACTGAGACGGTGAATGAAGAAGAATTAAGCGGCAGTTGATTAGGATGGGTTACCGTCATCAGGGTTGGGTTTTCTTTCCAGATGGGGAGTTCAGGGTCGCCTAACAAGGTCAGCTCAGTGAAGATATACTTATAATAACCAAAAAGATCATATTGATAGGCATCGTTCTTGTGATCAGAGAAACATGCCCCTAGCTTATAGGTATTTTCCGGGAAAAGAGATTTGAAGAAATATGTGTCAAATTTCATGGAAAGCGTGTTGTATGACCCTTGGTTGTAATATCCATATCGCGTGTTTCCGATAAATGCGACTCCGCCACCGTTGCTGTTGCGTACGAAGTGCTCAGCGATACAATTTGTTTCATTAAACTGTGCTGGTAAACACCCCATGGAATAGAGGATTCCCTGTTTGTTTCCATTTGTAAACGCATCTACATCAGAGATTAACAAACCAAGGCCATGGTTCGTGTATCCAGTGCCCAAGATATAGTAATTGCAATGGTCCGCATGGTTCATGAGATTCTGCCCTGCGTTGATGGCTGTAATAACATCTGTCTTATGGTTCCCCCCCTGGCTATCGTAGACGGTTGTCATTGTCCAACTCGTTGGGATATATGAGTTTTTTATGGTTATTTTACATTGCTCGGCAAAGGTGCTGCTATCAAGGTCAAACCCGAAAAACCCGACATTTGTCGCATAGTCGGTCGACGGCGGGTTTTTTTCATAGGTGAGGATCTTATTGATGAAGTTGCCTATGCCTCCTGCACTAGTTCCTGTGCTGCTGACCGATGCTCGTCCCACATGTACTTCACAGATCCAGTCATCGTCAAAATCTGCGTAGTATGTATCATTTGGGACTGGGACAGAATGAACATATGGAAATGTTCGAAAATGACAGGGGATAACATCGATGTCGCCTCCGAGAAGGATAAACATCGTTCCCCAATTTGAGTACACATCTTGTACAAATGCTTGTATCCTTTCCACGTTTGATCCACTGTATCCTCCGCTATTGTAGATCCATGTTGTTGTGACAATCGTCGCAGGGACCCCTTTTTTTGTTTTCCACTCCGCAAGAGGTTGGAACGCGCTCACCCAGCTTTCCTGGGTGATAATCACATAGTCATATTCACCTGGGCCAACGCCAACGGGTTGAGATGGTGGAGACGAACGTAGAATCACGTCATGCGGGTTGATGACCATATCTTGCACCATTTGTTGGTACATCTCTCTTCCGTATTCTCTGATATTATGAGGGAGATAATCACTGCATTCATGTCCACTGGTTCCTTCAACAGTGATAGTTATGGAGGAAACAAGAGTTATTTTCCTTTGGGAAGGTAGATAGCGAAGAGGGTAGACCACGAGAGTTGCGATACTCTGACCAGCTAGATCAGTTTGACCGATGAACTCGATATATGCCGAGGGGTAGTGATGTTTGGATTGGTACGTCTGGGGATTAGGGGGAATAAATTGTTTGATGCTTCCAACTGTACTGATTTGGTATGCTGGTTGTGCAGGATACAAGAGGTAGGAACCTTCGATTGTTTCCTCTTGTATCTCGTTGATGCAAATCTGTATTACGTTCATGTCTTCAGGTAGCGCTATTCGTATGTGTGTTACAGGAATCATTGGTTTTCCTATATCAGTGAGAAATCCACCATCGGGAAAGGCGATGATGTCGTATCCATCTTGCATTGAAAATGAAAAATCATCTTTAGAAAAAGTAAGTGTTATAGTTTTTTGATAGGTTATTTGAGGACCAGATGCAAGTATTTGTTCCGATATCGATGAAGCGGATATCATTAAGAATGTTATACTACATACGATTAAAGAGAAAATACTGTTTTGAATTTGTTTTTTGTTCTGAATTTTATTTACCCCCAAATTATATTAGTGTTTGTTTATAAAATATATAAACTTAACCTCTTTTTTATTTAGAATTTTGGGGTTCTTTATATGTTTCTGAACCTAATTGATAAAAAAAAAATTGGCTGGTACTAAAGACCCAGAGGAGAGCCAGACGGGGTACCAAATACCACGCGGCTCCTATAAAGACAGCCAGGTCAGCACCAAATGCAGCCTGACCACCCCTAGGCATGTTATCATTTGTCATTAATTGTATATAAACATATGGTGAAAAAACGACAATCTGAGAAAACATTGGTATACTCATTAAGATTCTTACAAAAGGAAAAAAAATTTTTAATGTTGTGATTACGCTGGAGGATTGCTTCTAGTAAAAGAAAATCGGTGAACCATGATCCGATTTGACGACATAGAAGCACAGGAAACCTCCGACACCCTATCAGGGATTTCTGCCATCATCAACTCTACCTATGATGATTGGAGATTTTGATGTGCAGATTCTTATAAAAAACAAAATGTATATAAAGAGTTCATACTATCTAAAATTCGTTCTTAAAAAAAATGTCTGGGAGAAATATCTATGAGAGCTACTATTAAATTA
>MUGE01000056.1:0-6997 GCA_002900545.1 Thermoplasmata archaeon M11B2D
GTAGGGTGCTGTGACTTTTTTCACATGATTCTGAAGTTCCTTGGTCAGTGTCTCTGAAGGTTTATAACCTTTGGCAAGAACCACGTAGGCTTTGACGACAATGCCTCGGATTCCCTCTGGGTCAGGGGCACCGACAACCGCGCATTCCGCGACCGCGTCATGTTCAATGAGCGCTGACTCGACCTCGAACGGTCCAATCCTGTACCCTGATGACTTGATGATATCATCGTCACGGCCAACAAACCAGAAGTACCCCTCTTGGTCCTTGTACCCCTGATCGCCGGTGTAGTAATAATCGCCCTTAAATGATTTTTTCATAATCTCCGGGTCCTTCCAATATTCTTTGAACAATCCTGGTGGTCGAACTTCACCCACGTAGAGAGCGATATTGCCAACCTCGTTTGTTTTCAGTTCAGTTCCATTGTCATCGATGATACGAACGTCATGACCTGGTGTTGGTTTGCCAACAGAGCCATACTTAATTGGCATGAACGGGTAATTGGAGAGAACACAGACGGTTTCGGTCTGTCCGAAGAAATCATAGATCTCTAGGCCGAACGCATCCTTCCAGACTCTGATAACTTCGGGATTTAATGGTTCTCCTGCACTCATACAATGCCGTAGGTTAAGTTTGTATTTGGAGAGATCCATCTGGATGAGCATTCGATAGACAGTGGGAGGTGCGCAAAAGGTGGTCACCCCGTATTTCTCCATCGCGCGAAGCAGCCCGTCTGCATCAAAACGACCAGGTGTCTCCCATTGAATGATGGCTGCGCCAACGATCATCTGACCAAAGAGTTTTCCCCAAGCAGCTTTCGCCCAGCCTGTCTCAGAGACGGTCCAATGAAGGTCGCATTTCGTCAATGCCTGAGCAAACCTAGCGGTGACTTCATGACCAAGCGCATAACTGTGTGTGTGAAGCACCATTTTTGGATGGCCTGTGGTTCCTGAGGTAAAATAGATAAGCAGAGGCTCATCAGAACGTGTTTTCCCAATCTCCTTTTGAGACAGCCCCCGAGATGCATCTTTAAGTTCATCGGTGAAATTGAGCCATCCATCCCGTTTCCCGTCGATAAGCATGATGTGTTTCAAGGTCTTACAGTTCTTCTTTACAGCTTCCACACGGTCTGCATGATCAAGGTCTGTAAGAACCATGCATGCCTCTGAACGGTTCACACGATATTCAATGTCTTTTGCTGTCAGCAGGACTGTTCCAGGCATTGCGACCACACCAAGCTTAAACATACCTATCAATGCAATGTACCATTCAGGAATGCTCTGCAGGATGACTAACACACGATCTCCTTTCTTAATCCCCTGTTTCCGCAGAACATTAGCGAATTGGTTTGATTGGACTTTTAGGTCATAAAACGTGTGGTACCGTGCTTTTTCACCTGTTGGATCAATCGAGATTAACGCAAGTTTTGTGCGATCCTCTGCCCATTGGTCGACAACATCAAAACCAAAGTTATAATACGTTGGCACCTTCCATGTGAATGTCTTATATAGATCCTCATATCTATCTTTCTTAAAAACCGTCTCACAGTTTGTCTCCTTTGGTTTCATTGTTTTTTCTTCCTCCTTTCGTTCCATGTTACAGCCCAAGGCGTTTTGCAATCACCATGCGCTGAACCTCAGAGGTTCCTTCTCCGATCTGGGTGAGTTTGATGTCGCGGTAGAATCGTTCTAACGGCAGGTCACGCATATACCCATGCCCTCCATGGATTTGAATCGCATCTCGGGTCGCTTTCATCGCGATTTCAGAAGCATAGAGTTTTGCCATGGATGCTTCAATGCTAAACGGCAACCCTTTTTCTTCCAGGTACGCAGCTCTCATGACAAGCAATCGTGCGGCATCAATACAGGTCGCCATATCAGCAATCATCCATTGGATCGCCTGGTTTTTCCCGATGGGTTTTCCGAATTGTTCTCGTTGTTTTGCGTATGCAAGGCTTTCGTCAAGAGCGCCTTGTGCGATGCCAACTGCCATTGCGCCGATCGCTGTTCTGCCGCGATCTAGGATCGTCATCGCACCAATAAAACCAAGGTTTTTTTCTCCAAGCAGATGGTCTTTTGGAATGCGGCAATCCTCAAGAATCAGTTCAGCGGTGCGGCTTCCTCGAAGACCAAGTTTATCCTCAAGCACGCCGACTGTAAAACCAGGGGTATTTTTCTCTACGATGAACGCGCTGATGCCTTTTGCCCCCAGGGTCTTATCTGTTTTTGCCATGACCGTTGTTACTGCAGCGATGTCCCCACTTGTGATAAACTGTTTTGTTCCGTTCAATACCCATTCGTCTTTATCAAGGACCGCGGTCGTTTGTAATGATGCGGCGTCAGAACCTGCGTTTGGTTCGGTGAGCGCCCAAGCCGCAAGCGCTTCCCCATGGAGTAATTTCGGGAGATATTTTTTCCGTTGTTCCTCTGTTCCTTTTTCATAAATATGACCAACTCCAAGGGAGTTATGCGCTTCGACGGTCAGACCAGTTGACCCGCAGACTCGTGAAATCTCTTCAAGAGCGATCATATAGCAGATTTTATCGATGCCTGCGCCACCGTACTTCTTTGGCACCGTCATACTCATTAGACCAAGTTTCCCCATTTTCTTATACAGTTCCCAGGGGAAATATTCTTCTTTATCGATTTTTGGAGCAAGTGGTTTGATTTCTTTTTCAGCAAATTCTCTGACTGTTTTTTTGAATAATTTTTGCTGTTCTGTGAGTTGGAAATCCATACAAATCCTCATACCAGGATAGGTCACAAGTCTTTAAATTTACGCCTGTACGGCATCGAAGATTTTTAGTAGGGACAATCGATGTGGATACTGGGTGGTTTTTGAGAATAACTCTTTGAAGAGGTTTGGATGTGGTAGGGAATGATTCTTATGCAATGCGACCAGAATGTTCAGAAAGGTGCTGGGAAGCTGATTGGATGGCACGATCCTGATGAAAACCGTGAGTGGATTGTTCGCAATAAGTCCCGAGGTCTGATTGATAAACATATGTCTGCGCAGGAAGCCGTATCGAAGTTTATTGGAGAAGGATCCCTGCTTGCGATGGGTGGCTTTGGACATGTTCGGGTTTCTATGGGGATTGTCTATGAGATCATCAGACAAAGAAAACGGCATTTGACGATGTTTGGGAAAACCGGGGTTCATGACCTTGATGTCTTGGTTGGTTCGGGGTGTGTCGATACCGTTGAGGTCGCCTATTCATTTGGCCATGAGCTGCGTGGGTTGTCTCCTGCATCACGACGTGCGGTCGAAACCGGGAGATGTACGGTTTCTGGGGAGATAAGCAACGCTGGTTTTCAATGGCGTTTCCTTGCAGCGATGATGGGCTTACCATTCATCCCGACACGGGTAATGCTTGGGACCGATACGTTTGCGCACAGTTCTGCTTGGACCATGACTGATCCCTTTAGTGGCAAACAGCTCTGCCTACTTCCGGCTTGTTATCCGGATGTGGCAGTGATTCATGTCCCACGATGTGATACATATGGCAATGCACAGATAGATGGGATAATGGTGGAGGATTTTGAGCTGTCCCGTGCTGCACGTCATCTGATAATCACGACCGAAGAGATAGTCGAAAGTAAGAAGATACGGCAGGAACCTTGGAAGACGGTGATTCCGTTTTATCTTGTCAGCGCTGTGGTTGAGATGCCGTTTGGGTCGCATCCCTGTCAGATGCCATATCAATATTTCTTTGACGAGGATCATATCGGGGAGTGGCTTTCTCTGTCGTCAACTGATGAAGGTGTGCAGCAGTATCTCGAAACATATGTATTTGGCGTAGATGATTTTTCAGCATACATACAGCGTGTTGGTGGAACAAGGAAGATGCAGAAGCTTGCGCGAATTGAGCGATTTGAAGAGCCGATGACCGCCCCCTGGTTGAAAGGGAAGAACGAGAAAAAATCTGAGGCAGGGTCCTATTCATCCACTGAGTTGCTTGCATGTGTCGCCTCACGAATGCTTGTGGATAATAAATCCGTGTTTGTTGGAACCGGTCTTCCAATGATTGCGGCGATGCTTGCGCAGCGGACGCATGCACCGAACCTTCTGTTGTTTTTTGAGGCTGGTGGGATTGGTCCGGAGATGCCAGTGCTTCCGATATCGGTTGGTGATTCACGGACGTTTTATTCCGCGGTCGCTGCTTCCAGCATGCATGATTCCATGGCGATGGCGCAGGCTGGATACATCGATTATGGGTTCTTAGGTGGCGCGCAGATTGATAAATTCGGGAATCTGAATACGACCGTGATAGGCCCCTATGAGCGACCGAAGGTACGTCTACCTGGGAGTGGTGGTGCCAATGATGTTGGGACGCTGTGTCATCAGACGATTATCCTGATGCGACAGGACAAACATCGGTTCCTTAAGACCATTGATTTTCTGACGACTCCAGGATACCTGACAGGCTTTGATTCCCGGGAGAAGGCAGGCTTACCTACAGATAGCGGACCATACCGGGTGATTTCTCAACTGGGAGTATATGGCTTTGAGCAGGAGTCAAAACAGATGACGCTCCTTTCTGTGCATCCAGGGGTGACTGTTGACCAGATACAAGAGAACTCCGATTTTGAGATTATTGTGCCTAAGCATGTGTCAGTGACAACGCCGCCGTCTCAAAAAGAGTTAATTATTCTTAAGGAGATCGATCCTGCTGGTATGGTGATTGGGAGATAACATCGTTTCAGCAGGTGTGTTTTTCTCGTTCGACTGGTTGATAACCTTATTATATGAGGACCGACTTATAAAATGAGAGAGACCTGGAACACGATGCGAAGATGCCGGTTGATTCAACACGGATTGGTGCTTGGAAGTATTCTTTTCCTGCTAATTTCCAGTATTGTTCCTTCGATAGGGAAAAACGTTGCAGAAAAAACGGACGAATCCTCTTTTGATAGCGAAATCCTTTATGTCGGGGGAAGCGGAGAAGGTAATTATTCGAAGATTCAGGATGCCATTGATGATGCAAGTTCTGGAGATACCATCTATGTGTATGATGACTCGGCCCCGTATTTCGAACATGTCGTCGTAAATAAACCAATTCATCTTATTGGTGAGAATGCAAATAGCACAGAAATCAACGGATCCATGCTTGACTCCTCATTAGATACAGTGTCTGTCGTAAGTGATGGTGCCACTATCCATGGTTTTCGTATTACCGACAATCAAGGATATTATTATCAAGCTGCCGTGAAGATCATAGGGAATAACACGATTCTTTCGAACTGTATCATATCTAAGAACGAATGGATTGGTGTCTACCTGGTCCATGCATCCTTTTCTCAGATAGAAGACTGTGAATTGTACGAGAATCTGATTGCGATCCACCTCGTGGATTCGACGAATAATGTTCTGCGGAATTGTCGGTGTCATGATAATGCGGATGCAATTACGCTATTCTCTTCCTCTCATGACAATCAACTCATTGACTGTATTTGCTTTGGAAATCATTTTGTAAACATTCATATCCAACAGTCCTATGGAAATCAAATCATTGGATGTGTCTGTCAAAATGGGTACAATGGGGTTAGTCTTGCGTATGCTCCCGATACAACAATGCGGAATAACACACTACTGGACAATTACGCAAATTTTGGCATCGGCTCATCATCCGTAACTGATTTTTATTGTGACATTGACACCTCGAACACCATTAACGGAAAACCAATGTACTACCTCATCGAACAACGCAATCTTGTCATTGATGAAACAGCAACGCTCAGTTTCCTTGGGTTGGTCAACTGTCACAACATCTCTGTAAAAAACCGTTATTTCTCTCATAATTTTGAAGGTATCCTTCTTGCGGGTACCACTGATTCGACTATTGAGAACTGCAGTTTTCGTAATAACGATGGTCATGGGATGTATCTTCTTTCGTGCCGGACCATTACGGTGAAGCACTGTTCATTTTACAGCAGTTTCTGGGATGGTATCTTTCTTTTTGATTCATCAAACAACTCGATAACCAACTGCTCCTATCAGGAATCTCTTTCAGGAGTAAACCTTGATTATAGCGCAAATAATACTTTACAGGGATTGACCATTCACCACTGCAACGTTGGTATTTCATTTGATTCATCTGGAAATAACATCCTTAGAGACATTGAGATGCTTCAGTGTGGATTACAGGTCACCGGTACCGCTCCTGCTGACTATCAAAATGACGTTGATTTCAGCAACATGGTCAATGGAAAACCTGTGTGTTATTACATTAACCAAACCAATAGGACGATTCCTTCGAACGCTGGACAAGTCATCCTTACAAGATGTACTGGCTGTGTCGTCACGAACTGTACTTTAAGCAATGCGAGTATAGGCTTGGAGCTAGCCTTTAGTGCTAGAAACATCATCCACGACAACATCCTAACCAACAACAGCCTTGTTGGGATTGATTTGGATGGTTCGGAAAACGACAACAATGTCATCCGCAATAACCATCTGCAGGGGAATAACTATGGCATTGATGTCGATTCATCAACGATGAATGTCATCCAAAATAATATATTGACAGAGAATGGTATGGCTGTCTCCTTTGATAGCTGTGAACATAATACGATGGTAGGAAACATCATCAACGGCGGTTCCTATGGTCTTTCTCTTGTCACCTCTGCTAATAATATATTTATGGAGAATATCATCCGTGATGCCAGTATTTTTGGTATCTATTTTTTATCCTCCAATTACAATGTTCTTGATTCAAATGCCATGATTAACTGTAGCATCATGGTGTATGGGTATGATGAGAGTGAGTATCGCAATGACGTTGATGAAACCAACACGGTCAACGGAAAACCCGTGTATTATATGAACGATCGAAATGGGATAACCATCCCAGGTGATGCAGGAGAGGTACTCCTGGTAGGGTCGGAACAATGCGTCATAAAGAATCTTCATCTCGACAAGGGAACTGTCGGTATACTCCTTGCGTACTCATCTAATACAATTATCGAGGGAAACATCATACAAAACCAAAGCATGATTGCT